>NZ_JAVJUY010000319.1:0-12876 GCF_040220315.1 Fulvivirga sp. | reverse complement strand
AAAAAGAATTTTTCTTTTTTTCAAGACGATTATTCAGCTGCAATTTTACCTGATTTTTCTTTTGGGCGATTTTTCTCCAAACCTGATTTAAACATAAATTTGTCCTATCGTACGTATGGTGATAAATATGAGGGGTTCAATTCTGAAATTAAGATTCGAAGGCATTCTATTGGAATCGAATCGGTAAAATTTCTTTTTAATTACCATGGTTTTGTACCATTTGTAGGGCCAATACTTAGTTACGAAAATCTCAAAACAACTGTAAACAACATCGAATATAAAGATGATAAACTGGCACTTGGTATTACATTTGGCTGGGATATTCGTGTCACTAAGACGGGTTCGAGTCTTTTAAGAACCAACCTCCGCTATTACCCCAATTTGCACATGAATATTGAGGGTGAAAAAATGATGTTTGATCATATAGAATTTAACTTTATACAATGGGTACAGTTTATTGGAAGAAAGAAGGCCTTAGGATATTAGGGCAATATCAGTGGTGATTTTTCAACAACCTTTGGTTCATCAGAAGGTATAGCACTGGTTCATTTTTATTGCAGCTGACGCTATTATTTACAGTTAATTCTTCCCATTCATACCAAAGTAATCCGCTTTATACCATCTATTTTGTATGGTGGTTTTTGAGTAGTTCATTTGAATTATCAATTAATTCTAAATTTAATGGACGCACTTAGATTATTAGCAATCACACATGTATTAGCAGGTATCATTTCTTTAATTACAGGTATTTTGGCTATGTCAACGCAAAAAGGAGGGAAGCCACATAGGAAAGCAGGTAAGATATATTTCTTTGCCATGACTTATGTTTTTTTTAGCGCAATAGTCTTATCTACCGTTAAGTTTATCCCTTTTCTATTCATGATAAGCTTTCTAAGTTATTACGGGTGTTTTGCTGGTGTTAGAATTCTAAAATTAAAAAAGCTTCATAAAGGTCAAGATCCAAAAGTTTATGATTGGGGAGCGGGTGTTATAACCATCTTGGCTGGTATATCTTTCATTAGCTACGGTGGTTATTATATCCTGTTTTCAAATCCAAATTATGTGGCCGGACTATCAATCTTTTTTGGTGTTTTTACAGTGCAAACTGGGGTGTCCGGAATTTGGAATTTTATTAAGCGACCAAAAGATTCCATGCACTGGTGGAACTACCATATCAGCGGTATGATGGGTAGTTACATAGCCGCGACAACTGCTTTTTTAGTTACGATTGGAAGAATTACAGATTTCAACCATTGGATATTATGGATAGCACCTGCTTTAATAGGCGTTCCATTAAGCACGTATTGGCAAAGAATGTATAAAAAGAAGTTTGCTAAGGTGTAATTTGTCTGCGATTAACTGTACCGTTTTCTTCAATCGATCTATTGATCCTCAATGTGATAGACTCTAGTTCAGCAATGGAATTTTCCATATGCTGTAATATTTCCAAGTCTTTTAATGCTTCCTTAGTTTCTAGCTGCAAAAGGTGGTAAAGGCCACTTATGCGTGCTACTGGTGCACGCAAAATATGGGAATTAATGTAAGCATATTCAGTAAGTTGCCTGTTTTTTTCTTTGAGCTCTTCTGTTCGTCTGCTAACTATTGTCTCCAGGTTTTCATTTACACGCGAAATTTCAAAGTTCTTTTCAGTTAGTAATAGGTTCTGCTTTATCCTATCCTCTACAATGATGGTATACGATAAAAAATCACCCAATGCTTTGAGAAGTAAGCTTTCAGCAGCACCCCATTGCTTGTACTCATTTTGATGTTCACAGCAGATAACCCCTCCCAATTTACCTTTGCTCAGATAAGGCGCATCCATCATTGAGTAAATCGATAGCGGTTTAAGGTAAGAGTCTACAAATTCTGTTGTTGCTTCATTATTTAGTGCATCGTGAGCAATAATAAGCTGCTGATGTTTAAGCTCTACAAAATAGGTAGGAAAATCTGAAGCATACAGTATCTTTTCTGGCGTTGTGATTTTATTTTTTTCCAGTAAGAATTCACATTTTATAGAATCATTAGAATGATTAAAAGACCAAATACTTATTCGGGATACATCTAAACAAACACTTGCCGATTGTAAAATTTCTTTTTTTGCCAATTCTACTTTGCCATCATTGATATTCTTGGAGTTACTCAACTTTACAAGTTCACTTAAATACAGTTTAATTTTGCTGTTTTCTTTATTTTGCCGATAGTCACTTCTCAGAATTTGAGATTTAAAAAAAACCATAATTAAGGATAAAAAAGTTGCGGTGATTATGGTAAATAAGTTGGCGGAGAAGTAGTAATCATGACTAAGCATACCCACCTGATAGTAGCCCACATTAAAATAATCATGAATTGGGTCGAAAAGCAATAATGACACATATGCTGGAATGAGTGATATTATCAACCAGTGAGTTTCTTTTAATGAGAACAGTACAAATGGGATAATTAAGCCATTAATGAGTACTATGCGTATGTCAAAATAGTTTACCGGGTTAATAATATTTTCGTTAATTACGTTAGCCTTAGAAGTTATGCTTATATACATTACTACTAGTGGAAGTAAGACTGATAAAATCAAACGACTGGCATTAAAATAACCTTGTTTATTCAAAAAATAAGGGAGAATAAGTGCGGGAGAAACTATCCAAATTTTAAAGTGGAGTGTATCTGTAACATCACTAAAACTGTATGCAAAGCCAACAAGAACACTAATGCTGAACAGACTAATGGAGATGGAATTAGTAAGTCTGGAAATTCGCTTGAGTTCTTCTTTTAAATATGGCAAAGAGTTGATTTTACTCACCTAATTAGTGGTTTAGTTCTTGCATATACAATATTAAACCAGTTTAGTAAGGATCGCACAATTTGATATACATAAATATAGTAATTATCTTAATGGGTAATTTTTTACTGTAGAGGCCTTATTTTTTAATCTATCGTGAATAGACTTATATTTTTTCTCTCTCTCGTTGCTATATCTAATTTATCCTACGGACAGGATGACCCAGTAGCTCTTGCTAATGTTTACTTAGAACAAGCGGATCAGATATATAAACAACAAAAGGAGGCGATTGAAATAGCAAAAGAGCTTTATGTTCAGGCAGCTGATTTAGATCCAAACAATTTACGGGCTAACTGGATGGCAGGGCAACTTTATCTGGAAACCATCAATAAAGACAATGCCTTACCGTATTTGCTTCGTATTTTAGAACAGAAACCGGGTTATCGGTTTGATCTTTTATATCAAATTGGAAGAGCCTACCATTATGCACTTGATTTCGATAATGCCCTGGACTATTATGAGAAATACAAACGGAAGGTACTTGGCGATAGAAGCTACAGAGGTCGTGACAGAGTTATGCCACAAGAGGTTTCAAGAAGAATTTTGGAGTGTAATAATGGAAAAGAAATAATAAATAACCCTTCGCAATATTCCATCGTGCCTATTGGCGAAGAGATAAATTCCCAATGGCCAGATTATGCTCCAGTATTAAATAAAAAAGGGGATTTGATGATTTTTACGTCACGTAGGCAGGAAGGTAATACGAGCGCTGATGTGGATAAGGATAACTTCTATTTTGAAGACGTTTTCTTTTCAAGAAAGGTGAATGGTAAATGGACACCAGCTGAGAATATCGGCCCGCCCATCAATACACAATATCATGACGCCAATATCTATTTAAATGCAGAAGGGAACAGACTGTATTTATACAAAGATACAGGGGCAGGTGATATATATTTTTCTGATTTAGTAGACGGCAAATGGACTGAACCCGAGTTTCTTACTTCTAAAATTAACTCTACGGTTTACAGCGAAAATTCCGTTTCCGAAACATCAACAGACGATATGATTTTCTATACCAGCAGTAGACCTGGTGGGGAGGGAGGTATTGATATTTATTATTGCATAAAAGATGATGGCGAATGGTATAAATCAAAAAGTTTAGGTCCGGTTATTAATACTTCAGGGAATGAGGATAGCCCGTTTTTGGCTTATGATGGCAAAACTTTGTATTTCAGTAGTACAGGTCATAAAGGCTATGGTGGGTACGATATCTTTAAATCCGTATATGATAGTACCTTTGGTGAATGGTCCACACCCGTGAACTTGGGTTACCCAGTAAACACCCCGGATGATGAATTTAGCTTCCAAATCTCTCAAGATCAGCGAACAGGTTATTATGCTTCTGTGCGCGAAGGCGGATTAGGGTTCACCGATATTTTTATGGTAAAGTATCATGGCAACAGTTTAGATCAGACGGAACTAATTGCTGCCATTCAAAGTAAAAATAACGCAGTTAATAACGATTCGAATCCTGTTAATGCAGACCCTGCTGTGAGCATAGACCCTGATGCTCCTGTGTATGATGAGCACGAAATAAAGTTGATGGATCATACGCACCCCATATTCTTTAATAACGATCAGAGTGCTATTAAAGAACAGCATCAGGCGGAGCTGGATAGTATTGTGCAATTAATTCATAAATACAATTTCTTAAATATTGATATTTCCGGTTACGCCTCAGCTGATGGCAACCCACGCTATAATTTGGAGCTTTCAAATAAGCGAGCATTAATAGTGCTTAACTATTTGGTGGATCAAGGTGTGGATGAAAACAGAATTGTAGCCAAAGGATATGGCTCTGTTAAAGACCAAACTGGCGACCCGGAAGAGCACAGAAGGGCAGATGTACGAATTGTTTCTAGAGTGAGGAAAAAAAGTGGGCCTAATTAGCGGAAGTAGTATAATTGTTCTTCCTGTTTCTTATTGTCTTTATCACATATCCACTGTATGGAGCAAAAAGAAAAACCAGTAAAAATATCACCCCAGCCACACTTGCCATTGCACCGGCAATGGACGCATCAGTAAAGTAAGCAAGATAATACCCGCCAATAGAAGTAATTACTCCGATAATACAAGTGTAAACAAGCATGTGCTTGAATTTGTCGGTAAGTAAATAGGCAGTGGCTGGTGGGGCAATAAGCAAGGCAATTACTAAAATTGCGCCAACAGATTCAAATGACGCTACTGTTGTAATGGACACAGCACCCATGAGCAAATAGTGCCACAGAGCAGTTGAAATACCAATGGCACTTGCATAAGCAGGGTCGAATGTGGTTAAGAATAGCTCTTTATATCCTATTTTAATGAAGAGGAGAATAAGTACTAGAACTGTCCCTGAAATGTAAATCACTCTTGGACCCATCACAGTGCCTGAGTCAGTAATCCACAAATCCAATGGTACATAGGCTATTTCACCATATAGTACACAATCTTGATCCAAATCTACTTTTCCTGCAAATACTGAGATAAGAATCACACCAATGGCAAATAGCCATGTAAAAGTAACACCAATTGAGGCATCTGTCTGGAGCTTACCTTTTTTATGAAAGTATTCAATTAAGAAAGTAGTTAACAATCCAACGAGTCCTGCACCAATGAGCATGGTCACAGAATCCCTTGATCCAGTAAACAAAAAAGCCAATACAATACCGGGCAATACAGCATGCGATATCGCATCACCTACCATCGCCATTTTTCGAAGAATAAGGTAGCACCCCAATAACCCACAGGATATAGAAACTAAAGAACCGGCTAATATGATTTGGAGTGATTGCATAGGGCAAAGAGCTAAGGGCTTAGAGTAAGCTTTTTCTAAAGTTTGTAATCTTTCTGCTTAGTTGGTCAAGCTTGATGGTTTGTTGCTCATAAAATGATACATCAATGTAGTTTCTCCTTTGAAATATGGTAAGTATATTGACCACTTCGAATGTAGAGCGTCTGGACATGTTTAGAAAATTTGCAAAATCTTTATTCGAAAATGAACCCGAACCTTCAGATATATTATTAGAAATACTCATTACTGCACCTCTGAGCTGCTCTGCAAATTTGAATTTCCTCAGTTCCTCAACTTCATCTGCAACGTCTAGCAGCTCATCGGTTAATTCAATGGCTTCTTGCCAAATCTGTAATTCTTGAAATCTAAAACTCATCATGTTTCTTCTTAATTGTTGATTTTAAAAGCTTAATAAACATCTTATTAATTTATTTTGTTCTTAACTCCTTGCCCTTAGCCCTTTGCTCCGAGCTATACGGAATCTCCGATTCATGCGGATCAAACTCTGGGTAATTCAATAACTTTTCCAATCGAGCTTCAAGCTCTGGTGTAAGAATATGTTCAATTGTATCAGCATCTTCATGCACATGATCAGGTGCAATTCGCAAATATTTTGTTAAATAGAGCTCCCATAGTCGGTGTAGTTTTACAACGCGCTGACCTTTTTCCTTGCCCTCCTGTGTAAAATACCATTCATTATTGTCAAGCTTTAAGTAGCCTTCCCGTTTCAGCCGATTAAGGCCATTAAATAAACTTAATTGATCAAAAGCCCGCTTTGAGAGTATATTTTCTATTGTTCGTTTATCGAAGAAGTTTTTCTCTTGCTCACCCAGCTGGTACAAAACCTTTAGGATATTCTCATCACCAATTTGCTTCCTTATTTTGCGTTGTCGGTAAACACGATTAACAATTCCTCTGCCGGGTGCAAAGAAAAATGATACCATGGCTATTGTAGAAATAACAATAACTATCCATGGACCCGTTGGCATTGAAGGCGCGATGTAGGATATATAGGCTCCTGAAATTCCACTAAAAGCGCCAAAAACGGCTGCAAGTAAGATCATGGTCTTAATATTTTCTGTCCAGAAGCGTGCAGCTGCTGCTGGCGTTATTAACATTGCAGCCATTAACACTACACCAACAGCTTGAATTCCAACAACGACAGCCAATACGGTAAGTGTTGTAAGCGTTAGTTCTAAAGCTTTGGTTGGCAGACCTAAAGAATGGGCGAAGTCAGCATCAAAAGCCAATAATGTAAGCTCTTTAAAAAGCATAAAAACCACCACTAACAGAATAAGGGCAACTATGCTAAATGTTAAGACATCTGAACCAACAAGCGATGCTGCCTTGCCAAACAGGAAGCTATCCAGGCCGCTCTGAGAAGCATTACCAGACTTTTGAATAATAGTCAGAAGAAAAATACCAATCCCAAAAAAAACTGATAATATTAAGCCTATAGCAGTATCTTCTTTAATCTTAGATTTACTTGTAATAAAATCGATAGACACCAGAGCCAACCAGCCTGTGGTAAATGCCCCAATAATTAATATAATAGGGTTTTTTTCTCCGTAAAGAATAAATGATAAACATACACCTGGCAATACTGCATGTGCTACTGCATCACCCACTAAAGCTTTTTTCTTTAAAAAAGTAAATGAGCCAACAATAGCCGAACTGGCTGTAATAAGAATAGAGCCTATAACTACGTATCTTACGTTAGGATCCGTAAAAGAAAAAAACTCAATGAAATCTTCCATAGCAATTAATTCTTTTCTCTACTCGGAAACCTGTTTTTCTGAAGCAGGTTACTCACTTCACTCAGCATGGTTAGTTTACCACCGTACGTTTCTTCCAGAAGTTCTTTCGTATACACTTCCTCTATGGGGCCAGAAGCTACCAGACGTAGATTAAGCAATATGAGCCAATCAAAATATTGACTAACAGACTGTAAATCATGATGCACAACCACGATAGTCTTGCCCTCAGCAGTCATTTCTCTAAGTATATTGATAATAGTTTTTTCAGTGGCAGCATCCACACCTGCAAAAGGCTCATCCATGAAGTATAAATCCGCCTGTTGCGCAAGGGCTCTGGCTAGAAATACACGTTGCTGCTGACCTCCTGAAAGTTGACTTATTTGTCTATCCTTAAATGGCAGCATATCAACCTTTTTAAGGCAATCTTCCGCTACTTCTTTATCAGATTGCCTGATGCGTTTAAATAAGCCAAGCTTGCCATATCTGCCCATTAAAACAACATCCATAGCAGAGGCAGGAAAATCCCAATCCACAGATTCCCTTTGAGGAACATAGCTAATACGATCTCTAACAATCTCTAATTGCTGATCGAAAAGCTTGACAAAACCACTGCTAGCCGGAATTAAGTTCATCATTGATTTAATCAATGTCGACTTTCCGGCACCATTTGGGCCTACAATTCCTATCAACTTTCCTTGAGGTAGCGTTAGGTCAATATCCCACAAAACCGGTTTCTTGTCATAGGAAACTGTCAAATCATGTATTTCAACACTAGGGTTATCTGCTTGAATAATCATTATTTTAATGCATTTACTATTGTTGAAACATTTGCTTTAACCATGCCAATATAGGTTCCTTCAGGTGTACCTGCTTTACCCATAGCGTCTGAATATAAATTTCCACCAATTTGAACATCAAAACCACTTTGTTTACAGCCTTGTACAACGGCATTAATAGCCTTTTCAGAAACAGAAGTTTCTACAAAAACGGCTTTTATTTTTCTTTCTATGATGAAATCAACCAAGTCAGATACATCTCTTAAACCATATTCTGAAATAGTAGAAATGCCCTGTAGTCCTTTTACCTCGATATCATAAGCTTTTCCAAAATAGCCAAATGCATCATGGGCAGTGATCAAAACACGCTGCCTAGGAGGGATGCTTGCCATTTCATTCTTAACGAATACATTTAGAGAATCTAATCGTGACTGATAAATAGCTTCATTAGCAAGATATAATTCTTTATTCAGAGGCTGTTGTTTAATCATAGATATGGTTATATGTCTGACAGCGGTAGACCATAATGACACATCAAACCAGATATGTGGGTCATAGTTATTATTAAATTGTGGCACCCTAAATAAGAGGCTTGTATCTATTTCAGCAGCCACAGCTATAACAGGTTTTTGTCGACTAAGTTTTTCAAGAATTTCCCCCATTTTACCTTCCAGGTGTAGCCCGTTGTAAAAAATGATATCTGCCTCTGTAAGCCTTTGCAAATCGCCTTGTGTGGCTTTATATAAGTGCGGATCAACACCAGGGCCCATTAAGGCTTCAACTTCAGCTGTCTCGCCAACTATGTTTTTCACTGCATCGGCAATCATTCCTGTTGTAGTCACAATTTGCGGCTTCTCTTCTTCCTTATCTGAAGGCTGACAGGCCATCATTAACACTGCAAAAAATAGTATTAGTCTGTAACCCATATATTGTCTGCTACCTCTTTAGAAATGAAAACTATTTTTTTATTGTCGATTTGTATTTCGCTAGAACCATCGAACTCAACTTTGTCAAGAACTTTTACTTTTGCACCTAAGTAAATGCCTATTTTATCCAGATATTGAAGGAAGGAATTGTTAGAATCTTTTACTGAAAGAATGATGCCTACACTGCCAACAGTTAACTCGGCTAAACCTATCTGAGGTTTGGCTTTAAACTCACCATTTTCATCGGGTATGGGGTCTCCGTGGGGGTCGTATTTAGGATATGCCAAAAACTCATCTAATCGCTTAATTAAAAGTGAAGAATTGATGTGTTCTAACTGCTCTGCAACTTCATGAACTTCGTCCCAGTTAAACTTTAATTTATCTACCAAAAACGTCTCCCAAAGTCGGTGTTTTCTAATCACTTGAAGTGCAGCTTTTTCACCTTTTTCAGACACGGTAACACCATGATATTTTTGGTAGGAGAGAACACCTTTTTTAGACAACTTTTTTATCATATCAGTTACAGAAGCAGCTTTGGTATTAAGACTATCTGCAATGGCATTTGTGGATACAGATTCTCCCGTTTCCTGCGACAAATGATAAATAGCTTTTAGATAATTTTCTTCAGCGTAACTCAGCATAATCTTTAAATATTTACAAAAATAGGATATTTAGATTTATCTAAAAATAATTTTCATTAATAATTAAAAAATTAAATAATTAGCCTCATAGCCCCTTCTTGGCTTATTTTGATGTTCATCATATTTCACACCGTTTAAAGGATATGACTTAATTTGGCTAGTGAGTCCAATTTTAGGCTTAATTATCAGATAAATGTTTTGTAATTACACCAAAACGACACTTGAGTAATACTAAATATAAATTAGTATAACTTACTGATAAATAGATAGTTATAAATCTAAAGCCTCTATTAATTTTAAGGCTTCTGAATCCCATAAAACCTCCGATTGAGGCAATTTTTGATAAAATCTGGTTTGATTCATTTGCTTCAATAGGTCAGCCGGATCATAACCTTTGAAGTCAATATGAACGGCAGAAGTATACTGATCAGTAATACTTTTAATCAATGGTTTATGATCAGTTATTATTGGAAGATTAGCGTGCAAATACTCATAAAGTTTAGTTGGTATGCATCGGTCATTGGCAATGTTTGGTGGGTAGTAAATAATACCAAAGTCACTACTTAAAATTGCCTCTATAATCCTTGAGTGTGTAACCAATTTATCGCCTCCAATAAGGGATATATAAGGATGCTCTTTTATCTGATCTTTAATGGAATTTAGCGTAGAACTTTTGGCTGATTTTCCGATGATCTTTAGCTGAATCCTGGCATCAATTTCATGCAAGTTTTGAGCAAGATTTATAGCCTCAAATATACCGGTAGAATTCGCAAGAGTGCCGGAAAAAAGAAGTTGAATTATGTTATTGTTAGTTTCAGTTTTGAGAACTTGGTTTGTATTAAATTCAATACTCTTATTTTCTATAATTGTAAATTTCTGTTGAATGAAAGGCAACTCGTTGGCATAGCTTTTTTCTGCCAAAATGAATTGATCTACTGATGGGGCAATTACATTTTCTTTACATCTGACATAGGAGGCGATTAGGTTTTTTAGAAATAGAGGAAAGCTATTGGTGTATTTTATATTGAGGTAATAATTTTCGCGTATATCATAAATTAGTTTACACGGTCTTAACCACTTATAAATCAGAGAAGCCCATAAAAGTTCGTGTGTTGTAATAATAATAATCTTTGGGGATTGCTTGTATAAAGCATAAAAGTATCGAAATGGGGCAACCAATCTACTAATGCTTATTCGGCTGAAATTAAAAATGGGATGAAAATTAATTTTCTCATTATCAGGTCTTTTTTTTGCTGAAAAACCTATGATATTAACTTCATATTTGTCAGTTTGGCTGATTGAAACGCCAAACTTCTCGTACATACGTGTGTCATCAATCGGTTTAAGAATAGACGCTATTACGAGTTTTGGTAGCTGCATAGGTAATAATAGCAAAAATAGGTTTAAATGGAGTTAAAAGAATTAATTGAAAAGGCCTGGGAAGATCGCTCTTTGCTAAAAGACAAAGAAGTACAGATTGCCATTAAATCAACGGTAGAAGATCTGGATAAAGGTGTAATTCGGGTTGCTGAACCAGATACACTAGGCTGGAAAGTGAATGAATGGGTTAAAAAGGCTGTAATTCTTTATTTTCCACTGCGAGAGATGGAAACCATTGAAGTAGGGCCGTTTGAATTTCATGATAAAATTAAGTTGAAGAGTAATTATGCGAAGCTTGGAGTTCGTGTAGTTCCACACGCGATTGCCAGATATGGGTCCTTTATAAATAAGGGTGTAATACTCATGCCGTCCTATGTAAATATTGGAGCTTATGTAGATGAAGGCACAATGGTAGATACCTGGGCTACTGTAGGCAGCTGTGCTCAAATTGGCAAAAATGTACACTTAAGTGGTGGAGTGGGAATAGGCGGTGTTCTTGAGCCTGTTCAGGCATCGCCAGTAATTATTGAGGATAATGCTTTCATTGGATCCAGATGTATCATTGTGGAAGGAGTTCGAATAGGTAAAGAAGCTGTATTGGGAGCCAATGTTACATTAACTGCTTCTTCTAAAATTATTGATGTAACAGGCGATACACCAAAAGAAACCAGAGGGTATGTGCCCGAACGATCAGTAGTTATTCCGGGCTCGTATACGAAAAAATTCAGTGCAGGTGAATACCAGGTGCCTTGTGCGTTAATTATCGGTAAAAGAAAAGAAAGTACGGATAAGAAAACTTCATTGAATAACGCTTTGAGGGAAAATAATGTAGCTGTTTAATCTTTGGCACTTACTTTGTAAATGATAACAGTATTAACCAACAGGTTATCAATTATGAAAAGAATAGTTTACTTCCTTGGCATATTTCTTTTGTGTGGTTCATTCATTACCAACGAAGAACCATTGTATGTTCCTATTGATTATGATAATTTCCAAAGAGGCGAGAAGCTGGAGTTTAAGGTAAACTTTGGCATTTTTTCTATTGGAGAAGCTGAAATGGTTATTGACCCTAAGTCTTATAAAGTAAATCACAGGCCATGCTATAAAATTGATGTGTATGGTCGTACCAGTGGTATGGTGGATTGGGTAGCTAATGTTAATGATCATTGGGGCGCTTATGTAGATTCAGCTGCACTGATACCACATATATCATACAGAAAGATTAGGGAAGGTAATTATAAAAAGGATGAAGTTGTTCGGTTTGATCATCGGGTAAACCTGATTGAAGCCAAAGTAGCCGATAAGAAGACAGGCCAATTTAAAGAGCCCAAAGTGTATGTGGCACCTGAAGGTGTTCGCGACATGATGGCCGGAACCATGTACTTAAGAACAGTAGACTTTTCTAAGATGAAAGTAGGTGAAAAGTTCATGATCAATGGTTTCTTCGAAGATAGCTTTTACGATCTAGAGTTGATTTATAGAGGTAAAGACAAGGTGAAAACAAAAGCAGGGAAGTTTCATGCAATTAAATTGGCACCAGTTATTCCGGAGAATGAACTTTTTGATGGTGAAGATTCGATTGTTGCCTGGGTTACCGATGATAAAAATAAACTTCCACTAAAAATTCAGGCGAAAATGTTTATCGGAAATGTGAGTGTTGAACTCTCAGATTATACACAAACGAAACATCCGGTAACGAGCAAAATAAAATAACTTAATAATAACGAAACAGGCCGCATTTGAGTGGCCTGTTTTTTTAGGTTACATTAGCTACATGGTTCGAC
>NZ_JAVJUY010000318.1:0-4147 GCF_040220315.1 Fulvivirga sp. | reverse complement strand
ATAGACTTAATTCGAAATGAAGCACAGCATGCACGTGAAGGAAAGCCATCGGGTATCGTAATTAAAATAAACTCGTTGCAAGATAAAGAGAGTATTGATGAGCTATATGCAGCCTCACAAGCTGGTGTACCAATTAAGTTGGTAGTGAGAGGTATGTGCTGCCTTCGCCCTGGCAGGGTAGGGCTAAGTGAGAATATTGAGGTGATCTCAATAGTTGGTCATTATTTGGAACATTCCAGAATTTACTACTTCCATAATGAAGGAAAAGACATTGTTTATATTGGCAGTGCAGATATGATGGTACGTAGCTTTGACAGGAGGCTGGAATCATTGTTTATGATTAATGACGATTTGATTCAAAGACAAATAAAAAATATTTTACAATACAATCTTTTAGATAATGTGAACTCTTATCAGATGCAGGAAGATGGCTCATACATTAAAAAAAGTGCAGGATCTGATCAAGCATTTAACATACATAAAGAGTTTTATAATGTAAGCAAGGAGAATCTATTGGAACTTGATTTAACAACCAAGTTTATTCCACAAGTTGTTGAACCATTATATAATGAAGAATCAGTAGCTGAAGAAGTGAAATCGTCAGACTAGTTTTCTGTACCTTTTTATACCAATAAGGGATTGTAATTTATAAAAATTTAATCTTTTCCTGAGAGGTGTTTTTAATATACAGGTGTTGCATGATACCATCTTTTAAACCTACTTCAGGTACGATAATATTTTTAGCTTTGGCCCATTCCATCACAGCAATATATATTTCAGATGCTGGTACTATTACATCGGCACGGTCGGGGTTTAATTGTAATTCATTGATTCGATCCTCAATAGAAGTATTTCTCACAAATTTTTGAACCTCCTTTAATTTGGTAATTCCTAATTTCTCGCCTGGTTGCTTCATGGCCAATTCAAAGAGTTTATTGATGTTTCCTCCCGTACCCACTGCTGTTATTGGTGAATCGTATTTGGCACACTGATCTATCACCCATTTCTTCATGTTTTTCCAAATAATTGGAGAGTCATGGTGTTCCAATCTTCGAACCGACCCGACTTTAAATGACCGTGAAATTACTTTTATTCCTCCTTTGATAATAGTGAGTTCAGTACTTCCTCCACCTACATCAATATGCAAATAATTTTTCCTTTTGTCCAGAAAAGAACTGATTGCGTTATTGATAAGTAGAGCCTCGTTAGCTCCGTCAATTACCCTTATTTTTAATTTACACTCCTCCTCAACTTCTTTTACAATATCTGCCCCATTCTTAGATTCACGCATTGCAGATGTTGCGCAAGCCATGTAGTCATCCACTTCATACAAGTCAATCAATAATTTAAAAGCTTTCATCAGCTTCTTAAACTTTGCCTTCTTTTCTGGACTAATAGAGCCTGTATTGAACACGTCCTGGCCTAACCTAAGTGGAAAACGAACGTACTCCAGTTTCTTGAAATTTAGTTGTCCTTTAGTTCTAATGGTAGTAGTAACCTGAAGCCTGATGGCATTGGAACCAATATCGATAGCTGCTAATTTCAAATTAATGCTTTGTTTAAGGTAAAGTTCTAAAATACATAACTAATTCAAGTATAATAAACTTAAGCAAATTGAAAAGTGTTTAACTTAGCATTAAGTCAAATTGAATTAGAATGAGTGATTTAAAAAATAGCTTAAGTAATAGAATTTTGGTTTTAGATGGTGCTATGGGTACTATGATCCAAAGGCATAATTTAACAGAAGACGACTTTAGAGGCGAGAGGTTTAAGGATCATAAGAGCTCATTAAAAGGAAATAATGACTTGCTGTCATTGACCAGACCCGATATTATCAAAGATATTCATCGTGCCTATTTTAATGCAGGGGCCGATATAGCCGAAACAAATACATTTAGCGGAACAAGCATCGCACAGGCTGATTACCATTTACAACATATCGTTTATGATTTAAATTATGAATCGGCAAAAATCGCGAAGGAAGTAGCCAATGAGTATTCTGATAAACCGCGCTATGTTGCAGGTTCTATTGGACCAACGAACAGAACGGCTTCTATTTCTCCTGATGTAAATAATCCTGGATTCAGGGCAATAACTTTTGAAGAATTAAAAGTAGCTTATAAAGAGCAGGCGAAAGGCCTATTGGATGGTGGTGTAGACGCGTTTCTCGTTGAAACAGTTTTTGATACACTTAATGCGAAAGCAGCATTATTTGCCATCTCTGAGTTACTGGAAGAAGAAGGTAAAGATGTGCCTATCATGGTTTCAGGTACTATTACCGATGCCAGTGGCCGAACACTTTCTGGACAAACAACTCAAGCATTTTTAATCTCTCTTGAACATATGCCGCTATTAAGTATTGGTTTGAATTGCGCCCTAGGTGCAAAAGAATTAAGACCCTATTTACAAGTGCTTGCTAAAAATGCTGATTTTTATGTGAGTGCGCACCCCAACGCTGGCCTACCAAACGAATTTGGTGAGTATGATGAAACTCCTGAGATGATGGCCAAACAAATCAAAGAGTTTTTGGATGAAGGCCTAATAAACATCATAGGTGGGTGTTGTGGAACTACTCCAGAGCACATTAAAGCTATAGCTGAGTTAGCGGCTAATTATCAACCGAGAAAATTGAACTTAGTAGAAAGTACTATTAACTAGCTTTTCCTTCATCAATTTGATCATCCTGTTCTAACCCAAGGCTTATTTTTCTAACTACTTTATCAAGCTCTATTGTTTGGTCTTGTATTTTATCAATAAAAAGATGAGGATTGCTGTCTTTATCTAGTTTGCTTATATTGGCAAGGCCTAATAATCGTGCTACTGGCCCTCTTATATCATGTGCGATATTATGGCTGTACATAAGTAGGCGCTTATTTTTTGTCTTCAACAGCCTTGTTCGTTCTTCTACTTTCTTTTCTAATTCAATGTTTAATTCATTCAAATTATCCTGAATCTGAATTAGCTCTTCATTTTGCGCCTCTATTTCCATTGCCTTATCATGAAGATTTGAATTCAATTCTTTTAAATAATTCCTATTGGAATCATATTTTGATTTTAGAAAAAATGTTGAAGAGGTTAAAACACCATAAAGGATAAAAAATGTCACAGCCAATGTAAGAACTTCAACTGGTTCTTGCTGAAATCTTAGTTCAGCATTGGATGCTTGCAAAATAAAAATAGTGGTGCATAATAAAATTGTTATAGCATGCATTGTAACTAATACGGCCTTCTTTAATAGTATGGAGAATACAAAACCAATAACTAATATAATGGAAAGCGATATGGTTGTATTAACAGGAACAGTCAAACTTTGTAATAGCATCAGGCCTAACACAACTGTTCCAAAAACAATGGTAGCTGCATTAATATAATTTCTACTTAACCAGTAGCAAATTATACTTGTTATTAAAATAGCAGCATCAATAATTAAGGATAAGGTATCTTCAGGATAGATAATTGCATCAAGTATGAGCACGATCCCAACACCTAGTAAGGCAACTTTCAAAAAGCTTGTAATGAAAAATTTCTCGATACCCATACCATGCAAATTCAATATAAGTATACTAAAAAAAGGATCAATTGTTTAGACTGGCGTATTTAATTCCATTCAAAATGCACAGAATCTTAGAATTGGGGTATGCCTATCAATTGATTCGAGTACTAAAGTTAACAATACAGGTGTATCACTCATCAAGCAATCTGACATTAAGAAATATCGCTATTAGCCGAATCGAATTTCAACTAAACAATTGTGATAGGTAAAATTTAGAAGGATTAAACCGTACCGTAAAGAACGACATTTACTTTCTGCTGATAGCCTTCAATGCTGCATCCACAATATTCTGTGGACCTAATCCATATTTTACCAGAAGGTCTTCAGGTGTTCCACTCTCTCCGAAACTATCATTAACAGCCACCATTTCTAATGGAGTAGGGAGGTTACGAGATAGCGTTTGAGCGATGCTGTCACCCAACCCACCATTCATTTGATGCTCTTCTGCAGAAACTGCACAACCAGTTTTCTTTACTGACTCTAATATGGCTTTTTCATCTAAAGGCTTTATTGTATGGATGTTTATGATCTCAGCAGAAATGCCTTTTTCCGCTAAAATTGCTTCAGCTTCAATTGCTTGCCAAACCATATGAC
>NZ_JAVJUY010000317.1:0-5148 GCF_040220315.1 Fulvivirga sp. | reverse complement strand
ATTGGCGTGAGAAATGGGCATATAAGTATGTGCGAATTCAAACAGATACAGCAGCTAATGAGATCAAAGATGTGTTAAGCAATGATGGATTGGTTCGATTCATTAATGGTGAGCAAACATTAATAACGGAGGAACGCCGAGCTGCATATACCAGTTCAGTGAATTCTGTTATGTACTTTGCATTTCTCCCGCTTTGGCTCAATGACCCTGCCGTCAATAAATCGTATGGTGGCATCACTGAGATTGAGGGTAAGAAATACCATAAAATCAAAATCACGTTTGCTGAAGAAGGAGGAGGGGAAGATTTCGAGGACGTTTTTTATTATTGGTTTGATATAGAAGATTACAGCATGGATTATCTGGCGTACAGCTACGTTGAAAAAGAAGGAACCGGAGTGCGGTTCAGAAAGGCTTATAATGCCAGACGTGTAAATGGTGTTATGATTCAGGATTATGTCAATATGAAACCAAAATCTAAAGAGCTGAAACTGGAAGAGATAGATGAAGCATTCATAAATGGAGATTTGGAACAACTTTCCCTTATTGAGTTGAAAGATGTGGATATAAACATAAATAACAAGGAAAAGTGAAATAGTTGTGGCAAATCTTCCGGTAGTTAACTGGGACTTAATACCCATTTCCCTCACTAGTAATAATGAAATCGGAGGATTCAAAATTCACTAGCAATGGCTATTGTATGGTAATTACTAAAGTCTGTACTTTGCATTATTTAGAATGATTATAAATAACAATTCAAACCAATGCGAGGCATATATACATTCTTATTAATGATAATATCAGTCTACTCTTTTGCTCAAACCAAAACAATCGAGGGCAGGGTTACGGAAAAAGGAACAAGCAAAGGCATTCCTCATTCAAATGTGAGCTTTGAAAATACCCAAATAGGCACCAGGACCGATGGACAAGGGTATTTCAAAATCGAATATGCTCCGGCCATTTCTGAAGAAATTACTATTTCCTGCATAGGCTTTAATTCGCTGACGATAGCTATTGATAAAGTGGGTACAGGTGATAACATAGAACTAGAGGAAAACATACTTGCCCTGCCTCAGCTAGTCATAGAAAGCCAAAGCCTCACGCTCGGGAGAGTTGGGTTAAAGGAAATCCCTGGATCAGTACAATACATTTCTGCTGTAGAGCTGAAAAACTATAACTACACCAACGTGAATGACATCATGAAAATGGTGCCCGGTGTAAACGTCCAGGAAGAAGATGGTTTTGGCCTAAGACCTAATATAGGCCTAAGAGGCTCCAGTCTGGAAAGAAGTGCTCGCATTACCATTATGGAAGATGGCATATTGGCTGCACCGGCACCTTACTCATCACCCTCTGCCTATTATTTTCCCACTATGGGCCGTATGAATAGTGTGGAAGTGCTCAAAGGTGCGAGCCAGATTCGGTTTGGTCCGTTTACAACAGGTGGGGCCATCAACTTCATGTCCACCCCCATTCCAAATCGATTTGCAAGCAAATTTCAATTGACAAGCGGGAGCTATGGATACAAAAACTTACACGCTTACGTAGGCACCAAATCAGAGCAGGTAGGCTTTCTTGTCGAGACTTTTCAATACGGTGCAGACGGATTTAAAGAACTTGAAAATGGAGATAATACCGGGTTCGATAAGAAGGACTATCAAATAAAAGTAGGGGTAAATACCAAAGCGGATGCTAAGGTGTATCAGTCTTTGAATATGACCGTGGGCCAAACATTTGAAGACGCCAACGAAACCTACCTGGGGTTAAGTGCATCAGACTTTGATGACAATCCGTATCAGCGATATGCGGCCTCACAGTTGGACAATATGGATGCTGAGCAGTCCAGGTTTTCACTTCAGCATTACATAGAAATGCCCGGTGGTGTCAATATTGTCACCACTGCTTACAGAAATGATTTTGCAAGAAACTGGTACAAATTACAGGGTATCATTGATGGCCCGTCCCTCTCCTCTGTACTTGATAATCCGGAAACCTTCCCAGCCGCATACCAACTGCTAAGGGGCCAAAGTACAGCTGATACGGCTAGCTTAAGCCTAAGGGCTAACAATCGTGAATATTATGCTCAAGGGGTTCAGACAGTAGTTGACTATGAATTTGAAACGGGGAACGTTTCGCATGATATTCATTTAAGTGGTAGATGGCATGAGGACGAAGAGGACCGCTATCAATGGGAAGACCTTTATGCCATAAACGATGGCACGATGAAGCTAATACAGCCTGGAACACACGGTACACAAGCAAATAGAGTAGAATCTGCAAAAGCTTTTGCCGGCTATATACTCTATCAACTAGATGTTAACCGATGGAGTTTTACCCCGGGTATCCGTTATGAGAATATAACTGTGAGCAGGAAAGACTATGGGAAAAATGATGTGGAGAGAACTGGTAGTGATCTACAGACAAGATCAAATAGCTTCAGTGTTTGGTTGCCCGGTGTAGGTGTAAATTATCAGTTATCCGACCAACTCAATTTGTTCAGCGGTGTGCACAGAGGGTTTGCTCCGGCTGGCAGCTCAGATGATACTGACCCGGAGTTGAGTACGAACTATGAACTGGGGATCAGGAAAACCAATAGTAAAGTGGAAGGATCAGCAGTGTTGTTTTATACAGATTACCAAAGCTTACTTGGCAGGGATATTGCTGCCGCAGGTGGCATAGGTTCAGGAGATGCGTTTAATGCAGGAACGGCCATAACTAGGGGTTTGGAGTTTCAAGTTGGGTTTGATGCGGCAAATACAAGTAGCACTATTTCATTGCCGGTGGTAGCTGCATATACGTATACGGATGCTTATTTTAGTAAGAGTTTTGAATCTGAACTTGAACCCTGGGGAATGGTTAATAAAGGAGATCAGCTGCCCTATATTGCCAATCATCAGGTATATGTCAACGTGGGCATCCAGCATAAACGAGCATCCTTATTTTTTAATACCAAATATCAGGGTGATATTGGTACTGTTCCGGGTGCTGAGGACACAGTTCCGGGTGAGCGTATAGACGGGTTCATGGTTTTTGATCTTTCAGCCAATGTTATTATCAATAAATTTCTTTCAGCCAATCTTTCGGTAAGCAATGTTTTTGATAATAAATATGCAGTGGCTGCCCGTCCTGCCGGCCTTAGGCCCGGAGCTCCAAGAATGATCAATTTTGGTGTGAGGGCAGACTTTTAGTCATTAGGTTGAGTGAGGTTTCCCGATCTTTATGGGAAACCTCTTTCAGTTTATTAGGTTTTATTTTTTTCACCAGTGTTCTCAGTATGCTGTAAAGAATCCGTTGTTTTTTCAAAACAAGAAGGGTTTTGAATATTGAGTGATCCTGCTTACCTTTAATAAGTAGAATTAAATCCAGAGTGGGAACTTTAAAAAACCGTATTTTCTCCTTTTCCCTGCTTAGCACCTATTTGGGTGCCTTTCTGGTTTATTTTGTCTGTAACCTGGGTGATGTCGCAGGGTTTGACCGCAATTACACTCAGGAAGAAAAGAGCCATTCAGAAGGCCACCATTCACATGCCCATGATCATGATGCACATAGCCATGACCATTCAGAATCGGAATCAGGGACTGAGGAATGCTGCGATGATTTCACCAGCAAATTGGTATATGATGCCAAAATTCTTGTTAAAGAATTACAAGTTTCGTTTTCCAATTTTCAACTCAATCAGGTTCAGCATTTTATTGCTCAATTTACCAATAGCTATAAAGAATTAACCACTCTATTATACGAAATAGATAGGCCGCCTCCCCGGCAGGCTTCTATCCTTATTTTATTCCAGGTCTTCCGGATATAATACGTTTATATAAGGTCACTTTTACGTGCAAGGCTTTAGTAATCCACAACTATAAGAACGTTGTGTATCATGCCTTTTTTAAAACGTTGGGACAAAAGGTAGACCTTTTCATATTTTCTCCTTAATCTTTTCAACCATAAAATAATATTCCAATGAAAAAATCAATTCTATTGGTCTTTCTGACTGTAAGCAGTTGGGGGACTTTCGCACAGCATAGCCATGGAAGCCATGGCAATGAAACTAAAAAAAATACAGACCAAATGGGCCCAATGTTTAAGAGCCAGGAGATGGGTGAAGCATACCTGAAGTATACAGCATTGAAAGACGCCCTTTTTGCGTCAGACGTTTTGAAATCAAATGATGCGGCAGCACAGCTCGTCCTTGCCCTCCAAGAGGTGAAAAATGGCAACAAAGCATTCACTGGCGCAAAAATGGTTTCAGAAGCCAAAAGCATTGAAGATAAGCGAAAGATGTTTGCCATGTTGAGTGCTGAAATGATCGAGTTGGTAAAAAACTCCAAATTAACCATGGGAGCTATTTACGTGGATTATTGCCCCATGGCCAATGACAATGCGGGTGCTTCATGGCTATCAAATGATGCTAAAATTGCAAATCCATATTTTGGTGATAAAATGCCGTCGTGTGGAAGTGTAAAAGAAACCATTGAATAAAATGGAAGCGCTTTTACCGGAATGGATGCCAAATATCCATCCATTGATTATTCACTTTCCTATTGCTCTATGGGCAGTTGCTTTGCTGTTTGATGTGGTTTTTGTCATCAAAAAGAGCACCTGGACACGAAATGGAGCGATGAGTTTGTATGCTTTGGCTGCTGTCAGTGCTTTTGCTGCGTATCTCTCTGGGGACCAGGCCATCGATATGGTTTCCGTCCCATTTCAGGGAGAAGTCACAGCCAGCCAGCACTCAGATTGGGGGCATTACACGCTTTACTTTTTTGCAGGATATGCTGTTTTGCGAGGATTCCTCTACTGGAAAAGCCTGGATACCAAAAAATTGATGGCGATTGGCCTGCTGATATTGGGACTGGTCGGAATGGGCATGGTGGCTAAAACAGCGGACCTTGGGGGAAAGCTGGTTTACAAATACGGCGTGGGAACAAAAAATTAATTATTAACCAAATTCAAATCATAAATAAAAAATGAAACAACTAAAATCAACAATTTATTCCGCTATCCTTTTCATGCTCATGGTGAGTATTGTGGCTTGCTCGGGCGGCAAAAAGTCCGAAGGAGAATCCGAACACGACCACTCGGAAATGATGGAAAGCGAAGAAGGTCATGACCATGGTGGAGAATCCTCAGATCATGATCATGGTGAAGGTTCGG
>NZ_JAVJUY010000316.1:0-2263 GCF_040220315.1 Fulvivirga sp. | reverse complement strand
AAATAGCCTGCAAGAATCATTATCCAATGGTCTTGATGTTGAAGTAGAACCACGAGCATATACCCACGAAGAAATACTGGAAGTTATTTCACGTCTGCAGAATCTTGAAGAATCAGATGTTATAAACAAGTTAAAGGTTGCCGGCTTTACGCTCAAACCTTACGTTATTGATGACGATGAACAAGCCTGTGAAACCTGTATGTATTACAAGGTGCACAGACGATTTTGTGAATTACCCGAATTAATGTTGCCGGTTGAAGAGGAATGGTCATGCCGGCTTTGGCGTATCTAAATACAGAGAAATTTATGATAATCACAGCAAAATTGTTGTTAGAAAATAAAACCAAAAGAAAACTTTTCACGATAGAACCTGAAAAACCGTTTCAAGATGCTGTCGAGATAATGGCAGAGAATAAAATTAGTGCGTTATTGGTTTTAGAAAATGATGAATTAATCGGAATCGTTTCAGAAAGAGATTATATTAGAAAAGCAGCCCCTAAACGTATTGTCCCGTGGGAGATAACAGTTGAGGAGCTTATGACAAAAGAAGTGATTGTTGTGCCTCCTTCAGAAAACATACAAGCTTGTATGCAAATTATGACAAGTAACCGGTTTCGTCACCTTCCAGTTGTCGAAGATGATGTGTTATTAGGCATAATATCTATCACTGATGTTGTATCTGCATTGCGTGCTGGGAATTTGGCTTCATAATTAGATTAGATAGTTTAAGGATTTATACAAATTATTTATGATAGTGCAGTATGCTCACAATTATTGGCTGCGGTAATGCTAATCGGAGTGATGATGCCGTAGGTATTGTTGTTGCCCAATCTCTTAATTCCTACCTGGATAAAAATCCTAACAACAATGTAAATATCTTTGATGCGGGTACATCTGGCATGGATGTAATGTTTATGGCTAGAGGATGTGAGCAATTAATCATTGTCGATGCAAGCTCAACAGGTTCTGATCCGGGTGCAATTTATGAGGTGCCAGGTGAAGAATTAGAAAATATTCCCGCACCTAGTTACAACTTGCATGATTTTCGTTGGGATAATGCACTTTATGCTGGAAGAAAGATTTTTAAAGAAAACTTTCCGAAAAAAGTAAATGTATATTTAATTGAAGCAGAATCTTTAGAATTTGGGCTGGATTTATCAAAGTCTGTAAATCAATCAGCTGATATTGTCATCGATAAAATAATAACGATTATTAATAATTATGAGCATGTCTGATCAAATCCCTCTTACAGTTAAAATACACGATGGAAAAATATATCTGTCAAATATAGTTTATGAAACATATTTCAAAAATATTCAATCAATTGTTTTTTTAGAACGAGAAAAAAACATATATTTGCTTCCAGTTAATCAAGCAGGTGGCAGTGGCCTTCTATTAAAAATAATAAATGCGAAAGGTGATCGTGTTATAAATGTTCCCGAACAATTATTAGGTTTAGGTATTGATGGAGTAAAAGAATATATTTGTTCAGTAAAGTGGGATGCAACTATTTCAGGATTAAACATATGCATGAATTAATTTTTAATAGAAAAATGTATGCCTTCAATTTTAGTGTCTAAAAAAGTTTATGACTCGGCACAAGTTTTTGAAACTTCTGCCGGTATTCCAGATAGGTCGAACTAGTAAGCATCATACGAGGACAGATTGACTTTTCCTGGTTACGTATAAGCACGTTCCGATTTATAATTTCTTACAGAGACTTATTTGTAATTAAATTTCAATAATGCATGTTGTTTGTCCCAGTCATACGGAGTTTTCTTTTTGAGTTGTTCTAAAGTTAATTCATTCGGAATATTTCCCTTATTGATTTTCTCAATAATGTCTGGTGCCAAAAAAGCAAGCTGAATGAGATGAGCAACATAACGTTGTGTGACGTTTTCTTGTTTTGCCAATTCTTTCATGTCATCTACTTGTCCAGTGATGAGTGCTTGATTCCAAATTAATGCTTTTTTGAGTGCCTGTTGAATCGCGGTCACTGAGTTAGTATCAGGTTCGTTGATATGCTTATCGGTAATAATAAGTTTTGTTTCTTGGCCGCATCGTTTGAGTTTAGTGGGTATGGCAATAAGAAACTCATCATCAGTGTTATCTTTAAATGTTTTCTTATCAGTAATCTCATTTAATAAACATTGCTTTATGCCTGAACGAGACAAAAGCATATTAATGCTGTTAGATCCGACTTCTATTTCCCGAACCATCAACTTTAAATAATCAATTTTCTTGCTGGCGGCAGACTCCTGCC
>NZ_JAVJUY010000315.1:0-10523 GCF_040220315.1 Fulvivirga sp. | reverse complement strand
CACCGTTACATTCCGGTAATAGCCAAATGGAACGGTTACAAGAAAATTGGCGAGCAGGTGGTACAACATCGTGAACGAAAATACGGCACTACCAAATTTGGATTGGAGCGCTTTGTCAATGGTTTTTTAGACTTATTGTCCATTACGTTTGTGAGCCGATTTAAGCGCAAACCCATGCACTTTTTTGGTTTGTTAGGCACAATATCCTTCTTTTCTGGCTTCGTTATTACCTGCTATGTTATTGGAGATAAGTTGTATAAGCTGCATTATAAATTACCAGTAAGAGATATTACCGATCAGCCACTATTCTTTTTGGCTTTGGTGGCTTTAGTGGTTGGTGTACAGCTGTTTTTAACCGGTTTCCTTGCTGAAATGCTGGCCATGAAATCCAATTCCAGCAAAGATTACCTCGTTTCTGATTCTATTCGAGTGAGCTAATGCGCTTGTATTCAGTCATTATTCCCATTTATAATCGTCCGCAAGAAATAGATGAGCTGCTTGAAAGTTTAACCAGGCAGACGTACACCAACTTTGAAGTATTGGTGATTGAAGACGGCTCTTCTGAAAAGTGTGAGCACATTGTTCAGAAATATGCAGATCAACTAAATGTTCAGTATTACTTCAAAGAAAACTCAGGTCAAGGCTTTAGCCGTAATTTCGGTTTTGAGAAAGCCAAGGGCGATTACTTCATTGTTTTTGATTCCGATTGCTTGATACCTGAACACTACTTTCAGGCAGTGGAAGATTATTTGGCAGAACACAAAGCAGATGCGTTTGGTGGGCCGGATAAAGCACATGCTTCTTTCACACCTATGCAAAAGGCCATTAGTTATTCCATGACTTCGCCATTTACTACCGGAGGAATACGCGGGAATAAAAAGCATTATGGAACCTTCCACCCCAGAAGCTTTAACATGGGTATTTCCAAAGAAGTGTTTGAAAAAGTAGGCGGCTATAAGATTACCCGAATGGGAGAGGATCTGGAATTCAGCATGCGAATAATCAAAGCAGGATTTAAAACAGCTTTAATACCGGATGCTTACGTGTATCATAAGCGAAGAACCTCTTTGCCTCAGTTCTATAAGCAGCTTCATTTCTTTGGCAGAGCCAGAATAAACGTGGGCCGTTTTTATGAAGCGGAGGTAAAACTCTTTCACTGGTTTCCGGCATTATTCACTCTCGGGTTTATCACGTTACCTTTCTGGTCGGCAGTGAATGTATATTTGAGCATAGCGGCTTATAGCGTGTATGGCCTTTTCTTTTTGCTCAATTTTGTCAGCTCTTTAGCGCAAAACAAAAACCTTCATGTAGCGGTATTGAGTATTGCTACTTCCTTTGTGCAGCTGTTTGCTTATGGCGTTGGGTTTTTGACTGAGTTGGGCAGGAAGTTGGTTGTCGGATAACAGTTAAACTGTATCAATTCTCCATGGTGGATTTAATCTATTTTCACCACCATAAAATAATATAAGCTGATTACCATCTAAATCTTTCAATCGGGCTTCACGCCACAGCCATCTTTGGTCTGTTGGTTCCAGATCAAATTCAATTCCTTTAGCTTTCAAATTCTTAACATGTTCATCTAAGTTCTCACATTCAAAATAAACATAAATCCCATCACCTTCTGGAAGTTTGTCAGTTAGGTGAATTGAGAACGTTGAATTACCATCAGGGCACTCGAACCGTGCATAATGCGGCAATGATTTTACGATTAGTTTCAACCCTAGCTTTTCATAAAAAGGAATTGATTTGCTTAAATCTAATGATGGTACGGTTATTTGGTTGAGGTTCATATTGGTTGAGTAGTATTTTGATTCAGAAAGTTTGGTTTACTTTAAAGGGCATAAAGATTACATATTTACTTTTAGATTATGTCATAGGGTTTGGCTATTTCTAAGGCAGAACTATTTACATGTGACACACGCCTTACTAAACAGTACAAACAGAGAAGCCCCAAAAGGAGACCACTTGAGAGCCAATAGCGTTTAGTGGATGTTGTGCACAGTTTAATTTCTAATTACTAAATTTTCACTATTAAATGTTGGTCTGTAATTATTGAAATAAGCTGCAAATACCTCGAATTCTTGACCATTGCTGTCAAACCAAGACTTGTAATTTTCTATATCTCCCATCATCAATAGCCAATAATTATAAGCATCAAACACATCATGTTTAATTAGGATTTGATGAAATTCAAATAGGGTATTTTGTGAAAAGTCTTTTTGATTCCAATATTCACTAAAATCTTGTCGAATTTTTGAAAACAAGTAAATGTTCAAGTCTTTATTGGTTCTTGATGAATCTGGCGCACAGGCCAATGTGAAAAGAGCTTCAAAATTCAATTCAAATGGAATTATAGGATTTTCGGCAAATTCATCAGCTTTAATGACTATTTCTTTATTTAGTGATACTCGTGACGAAGTATCAGTTTCGAATTCAATAGAAGAGTTGTATACATCGTATAGAATCTCGCTCATTTCTTGGGTTCTATGGGTATTAGGTTCAAGGAGCATAAAAATTTCACCGTACATTAGGCTCCAAATTTTGAGGTTTGAATCTGAAAGGGTTCTTCCAAGCCAAAAATAATTAGATGAAAAATTAGGTTCTGCTCTAATTCCATCTTCCCAGTATTGAACAGCTTGATCGTAGTTTTCTTTTCTGTATTCGACTATTCCAGATTCTAAAAATAGTTTGCCACTATTCGGATATTTTTCTATTCCTTTTTGATAACACCAAATTGCGCTGTCCCGATATTCCAACTCGTCATAGGCGTTTCCTAATAACTGGTATAAAACATCTGTTGCTTCAGGATGACTCATTAGAGGATTTAACCATTCAATTGTCTGTTCGTATAGCTTTGACTGATAGAGGGCATAGCCAATTTCATATGGGTAATCAAATCTGTTAGGATCTAACTTCTGAGCTTTGAGCAAGAGAGTAACAGCCTTATTGTAATCTCCTTCATCCATTATTTGAATTGCCTTTAATCCAATCTCTTCGGCTTTGTTTTTGTCCTTTTCAGATTGTCCATTGGCAAGAAGTGGGAATAGTATTATTAATGATATTATAATATTTTTCATCAACATTTGTTAATCAATAACGTACGTGTATAGCATGTCGTGCCGCAACCGTACTTAATGAAGGTGAAAGTAATATTTTTTGTGTTTTGAACCAAGCCGCTGGGACTGTGGCAAAGGCCCTCATGCGTCAGCCTGGCGCAACTGCACTTGCGCACTACAAAAATAACCTCACGGAAGAACTACAACCCTTAGCGAAGAACACGAAACACAAGAAATATGGCCAAGTCGCACTGCCTTCATTAAAAGTGAGCGAAGGCATGAATGCTATATGGTGTTGTGTGTTGTTTTATTTGTTGATACGCCTAACTAAATCCCTGGCACCATGATGAACCATTAGGATGTCAACTGTCTTTTCATCGATAATTCGGTAAATTATGCGATAATTACCCTCTATTAATTCACGAATTTCCGGTTTGTTAATTTCTTCGACAACTTTACCCACTCTAAGTTGACTAGTTAGTATTTGAGTCCGCTCGAAGATTCTGTCAATTTGACGTTGAGCGTATCTTTTGGAATCTCTTGAGATATAATCGAATATGTCGTTTAAATCAAGTTTGGCTTCGTTGAGCCATCTTATTTCGACCATTTTGAAATCTCTTCTTTTAATGTGTCATTAGAAATTGTTTTTCCGCCTTTTTCCGAGATCTTAATTCGCTGTTCAAGTTTTTCAATAAAAACCATCCTCTCAATTAATTCGTCAATTGAAATTTCCTCATCAGGGAATTTGTCAATCTGCTCTTTAAGTTTCTCTTTAGTTATCATATTGATCAGTTTATATGAATATACGAAAATAGAGTCAAGTTAGTACAAATTTGCGTCCGGAAAGTGTATGACACACAACAACCGAATATGTGCCACTAGTGGCACATATTCGCTATGTATTTTTTCTAAGCTAGGTTTTTTTGAGGCAGGTTCAAAAGAACAAGTTAGGCATTATCTAGCTTCATATCCAGGTTAGACCGTACAAACTCTTTCTCTTTATTTGCCAGAGCTTCGGTTTCTTTCTTAATACCATCGTGTATAAATCCTTTGTCTTTATACGCATTGGCTTCAAACTGGTACTCTTCTTTTTGCAACAGGTAATCGTAAGGGCCTTTGGTGGAAAGCAGCTTTACCAGTATGGGGCTAATTTCAATCACAATAAATAAGAGAATAATAAAGGCATTCGCCCACCAAATAGCTGAACTCTGAGTGGCCAATCGGTTCAAGGCTTCCAGTCGGGCAGCTGGTCCGCCAATGTCCGTAGTTTCCAGAGCCAACAGTTCTGCCTGTTGTAATGAGTCAACAGTGCTAACCTGAGCTTCTTTTTCATTAATTAATGGCTGATTAGTGGCCATTAACTCATCTAATTCTTTATTCACCCGTTCCGCATCGGCCTTTTTAATTTGATAAATAGGGCCGGGGTTTCTTTTCATTGTACCTCCAGTGCCATCGGCTTCCTGTTGTGCTATTCTGCTCAATTCATCGCGTTGTGTGGTTTTAGTATGAATGTCTGCCTTAAGTCGGGTTATGTCACTTGTTATTTGCTGCTTTTGCTCGTTGTATTTTATGTTGATGGTTTCCTCCTTGGCAGTTTTCATCTCATCCTGCATCACAGCCAACTCACCATTAATCTCTTTCTCAAATATTTTCAATTCAAGCGGTTTGGCAATCACAATCGAAATTAGAATAGCCAACACAAAGCGGGGTATCGCCATAATTAGCTCATTGCTCAGTGTGGTTTTTCGCATGCTGGAAACAATAAACCGGTCGAGATTAAAAATCATCAAACCCCATACTAACCCAAGAGTGGAGGCAATCAGGTAACTGTCAAATACCGTGTATAAACCATAGCCTGCAGCTAGTGCAGCAAACAGACCGGTAAAGAAAATTGTGGCTCCAATGCCTACATACTTACTTTCATCAGTCGGGCATTTTTCGAGTAATTGGTGATCGGCACCAGCGCAATACCAAAAGAAGTTTTTGACCTTTTTCATGGAGTTCTAACGTTGAGGTTGATAAAAAATTTGATGACCTCAATAGTAATGCCACTGCTTGGAGAGGTGAATAGAGCAAGATTTTGCTTCTGACTGTTCAATATTGAACAGCTATTATGTCCGTTATTAGCTAAATATGTTTTCTCCGTTAACCAAAGTGGTTAACTCCACCGTATGGCCATCGGGGTCGTGCAAATAAATGCTATGAAAGTAATGATGATCCTGAAAATCAAAAGGAATGCCCTGTTCCTGAAAACAGGTCTGTGCTTTGTTGAAATCTTGCTTTGTTACGTTGAAAGCAAAGTGATCTATTTTTACATTTTTAGAGGCATTATCGAGTTGTGGATCTCTTATTCTGGCAGGAAATAGAGCCACTCCAAATTTACCCTGCATCATAAAGATAGGGTAGGGCTTCCATTCTTTCGGAGCTACTTTTTTCAACCCTAAAACGCGTTCGTACCATTCCACCGAAGCCTTGATATCGGCTACCCGAATGGCTACATGATCAATTGCTGAAAGTTGAAAAGGATGCATCAGGGCTGTTTTATGATCCAGTCAAGCACTTCATCCAAACCCTTTTTACGCATTTCGTAATCAGGTGAAATACGCTGGTGCATAATCATCGTAGTGGGTATCTTATCCATATCATCAGATTCTGACGGCTGCATTCTAATGGTTGATCCCGCCACCGTATAACTTATTCCTGAGTGTGGTAATACATCGGAATACCCAATTTCAAAATTATTAGGGTTATGCGCACCTGGTTCGCCAACCAGTAATGCGTCCAATTCATCTATAAGCATGTAGGTATCCGTAAATGCTTGCCCAAACGTTTCTCTACCTGTAATCACATAAGTTTTACCATGCTCATCAAAATCACTTTTCTTGATTTTTTTGGCCAGGTATTGCATAGCTTCACCAGAGCTACTATCATTTTCGCGTAAATCAATCAACAAATGTGTGAATGCTTTGTTTTCAAGAAGCGGAAGCAGGCTTTCAACTTCTTTCTTCATGATAGTCATTTCTGGGTAGTGAGACATTTTAATATAGATAGTAAATTCATTAAAGGTGGTCACATTATAATCCTTTCCCTTAGTCTGTTCAAGATGCGAATCAAGGCTATAGCCCATTTGCCATTCTATTTTTTTAAGGTCAGAAAATGATATCGCATCTAATTTTACATCTTCTTTATTTCCTTTTTCATCTTGTAAGGTGAAGATGGCAGTGGCAGGATCATTTGTAACACCCTGAACGTGTAAAAGATCAGCATTTCTTAGCCATCTTTGATCCCACTTGGAACGATAATATAAATTTTCATTCGAAGGGATTAATTCCTGCACTTTTTTGGCGGCATCTAAAACGCTCATTCCATCGATGGCAATTACCTGATGGCCAGCATAGTGCTTCATTGAAGATTGGATTTTTTCAACTCTAAGGCCATCGGAATACCAAAATAACTCAATAGGGTAGTAGTTAAAATAGGGCTCCACATTTACTGACGTTTTTCCATCACCCGGTTGGTTGGCAATGCGCATCAGTTCAACCAGTTTTTCGGCAAGGGTTAGTTCATCTAAACTGTACCCCAGATTCATCACTATATTGTTAAACTGCTCCTTAGTAGAGTAGGCATATGGGTTTACATGACGTGCTTTTATGTTGTAGGCCAGCTTGTCGTAATCTTCCAGCCATTGGGGTTTGCTAAGTGAGTTTAGATCTTGAGCAAAGGTGATACCCGTTATGAAAACTAGTAATATAGACAACTTAAATGAATGCATCTAGTTAAATTAAATTCAATTAATACAAATTGCAAGTAGACAAAATAGAATTGTAAGATACCATAATTTATGAAATACACCGTTTACACAATAATCTATATAATGGCTTTAGTTACATCTTGTTCAACTGAGGAAAACAATGATCCCCTGGTTGGTTACTGGCAGGGTGAGGCCGTTTTTAACAATCAAAAATCGCTAATTGGGCTGGAGCTTATACAAGATAGTGTTGACTATGAAGTAAACCTGCTTGTGCCTGAGTACGACTGGAGCTTTAATTTCAAAGGAGTTACAACAAATAATGATACCATTCAAATCGGTGGTTGGAATTTGTTGTATGATCAAACCAATCAATCAATTTCAGGCACATTGCCACAGGTGCTGGTACCTAAATATGAGATACCGTTTCAACTGACAAAATCGGAAAAACCACAGTTAGAGGAGGCCACACTTAAGCCTACAACCAGAAAGCCAAGTGCAGTAATTGATTTGCATGAATCCGTTTGGGCAGGTATTAGAACGATTGAGGGTTCTATTTTGGCAGCTACCACTGATGGACATTTGTTTCGGGTAAGTCCTAAAAACCAAGCGGTAGAATGGTCATTTAAAGGGCAGGGAGCTTTTAGGTCGGAACCAGCAGTTTATGAAGACAATATTTATGTGTATTCCGATGATGGTATTTTCTATAGTATCTCCAAAACCGGACAAATGAATTGGAAGGTACAATTGGAGGTAGATAGTTTGGAGAGATTGGCTAAGAATTATGACTTCTTTTCGGCTAAGCCTGCATTCACCGAAGACAGAATCTATTATGGTAATGGTAGTGGTGGCTTATATGCAATCAACATTACGGATGGAAAAGTAATCTGGCGATATAAGACATCAGGAGCTATACGAACAAAGGCTGTAGTGGCTAATGATATGATTATTTTCGGATCGTTTGATGGAAGAGTTTACGCTTTAAGCAGAGAGGGCGAATTAATATGGAACTATGATTCTGGGTTCCCGATTGTAGGTGGAGGAACATTTTATGACGGTAAAGTGATTTTTGGGAGTAGGGATTATACGCTATTTGCCTTATCCATGAATGGAGAATTAAGCTGGCAATATTACAATTGGTATTCGTGGGTAGAATCCACACCGGTCATTGAAAATGATAGATTGTTCGTAGGCTCCTCAGATGCACAAACTATTACAGTACTAAATCCTGCTAATGGCAAACTACAATGGAATTTTGATACAGGAGGCTGTCCATGGGCGAGTCCGTTAGTGACAAGTGAGAATGTGTATGCTGCTACAGTGGGCAATAACTCTTATTTCTACAAGCATTTTGCCTATGTCATTTCATTAAATGCTGAAACGGGTGAAGAGCAGTGGCGATATGCTTTGGAGAATGTAAAAGATACATATTACGGATTTACCGGTTCGCCAGTGCTTATCGACAACATGATTTGGGTGGGTAATACAGATGGTAGGATTTACGGGTTTGAACTGTAAATCCTACCACCGAAATTCAATACTATTATTCGTATTTAGCTGATTTACCTTTCTCAAAGCTGTTTTTGATGAATGTTCTTAAGTCATCATTCGCTTTTTTAAGGTCTTCATTGCGCAAATACATCATATGACCGCTACGATACCCTTCAAAGTAAAAACGATCTTTCATTTTACCACTTGGGTCTACTTGCCACATGGTATATTTCGAAGCAAAGTAAGTTGTAGCACCATCATAATAGCCAGCTTGAAACAAAACTTTTAAATACGGATTTTCGGCCATTGCTTGTCGGAGATCTTCACGCACTGTATTGTTTTCGTTGTTCCACGGCCTCACAGGACCAAACATGTTGTATTTTATATCAGTCTTAAATTTCAGATGTTCTCTGATGTAATAATTAATGGCTGGTGTAAATGAGTGCAACCAAGAAGTCAGTTCCGCGCTGTAATCGGGGCTGTCACCACTTTCCATTTTGTCTAAACCTAAATATCGGGAGTCTAACCGACCGATAGTTTGACCAGTCTTATCGCGAAGCAAGTCTTTCCAGAAAAAGGCCGTTGAAACATCCAAGTTGTTTTGCAAGATTGATTTTTCAGACAAACCGGAATAGTAAGACATGCGCTTGGCAATTCGCTGTTTATCCGCCTCGGGGATGAAACCACCTCTGGCTAGGGCCGGCATTAATTCGTCTAGAGCAAACTTCTCAGCTTCCGGCAATATCTCCGTTAAATCTTTTGACTGAAGTTCCTGAGGCAACATTTTATGATACCAGGCAGCAGCTGTGAAATAAGGCAAATTTGTTCCTGAAGAAATGGGTACATCAGAATCGAATACCAAATAATCCGCAGGCGAAACCATAATTACGCCATTGAGGTACATCCACTGTTGCTCTTGAAGTTCCAATGCCAGGCCTGAAACACGTGTTCCGCCATAGCTCTCACCTATAATATATTTAGGACTACGCCATCGGTTATTTCTGGTGACAAATGTATTCAACCAATCAGCCAGATATTCAATATCTGCATTGATGCCAAAAAATTTATCCCGATCTACTTCTTTGCCTGATTCCGGGATCGTGCGGGAGTAACCGGTATTAGCCGGATTGATAAATACAATATCGGCTATATCCAGAATAGAGTAAGGGTTGTCCTGAATGCCATAAGGTTGAACAGGGAACCCTTCATTATCAATTTTTAAAATTTTTGGCCCGGTATAGGCAATGTGCATCCAAACAGAAGCAGATCCTGGCCCACCGTTGAAAGACATAATCAATGGTCTTGCAGCATTGTCTCCAGCGTCCGTTCGCTGATAATACGTATAAAATAACGAAGCAATCGGTTTGCCCATCTCGTCCCAAACTGGTTGTGTGCCTGTAGTTGCTGAATAATTTACCTTTTGACCATTTATGGTGGTGGAATGTTGTGTTACCACAAGCGTATCAACAGAGAGCTTGCGATTTTGGGCTAGTGATGATATTGTACACAGTAGCATCAACAGGCTTGCATTAATTAATCTATTCATGTTTTCTGGATTATATATACTAAACTAATACTTTACATTCCACTTCAGGAATCTTCTTCATCTCCTCAATCATTTCATTACTTGGGTTGATGGTGTACTTTCTGGAAAGCAACTCTGAAGCAATATTGTTTTCCCGATCAAGAATATTCATACGTAGCGAAAGATCACCTTTGAATTGGGAACACACTTTTTCAATCTGTTCAATTACCTGGCTGTTCACTTCATCGGCATTCATTGTAACTATAATGCCCTTGGTTTTCTTATCTCTTAATTCGCTCAGAAGTTCTATGCTATGCAACTTCATTTCCAGGCGTTGGTCACCCCATTTCTGGCGAACAACGCGGCCTTGTAAAAACAAGAACCAGCCTTGCATCATATATTCTTTGAATTTCACATAGTCATCTCCAAAAAGGAAGAAGGTAAAGTTGTTGTTGTAATCTTCAATAGTTAGGGTGCCAAAAGGTTTGCCACCTTTGGTTGTACGATGCGCAAACCCGGAAACTATGCCGGCCATTCTCAGATCCTTTCCTTCCAATGGTTCTAACTCATTCAGTTGTGATAATTCTATGTTACAAAAGCTATCAATCTCGAATTTATAATCATCCAAAGGGTGGCCTGAAATAAATAACCCAACTACCTCACGCTCAATGTTAAGTTCCTCGAATTTGCCAAAGGGTTCAAT
>NZ_JAVJUY010000314.1:0-1558 GCF_040220315.1 Fulvivirga sp. | reverse complement strand
TCAAGATAGCTAATTGCTGAATGACTTGCTAGAGGTTCTTTCACCTGGCCTCGAGCAGACTCGGCATCTGAGATTTCAATAAGTTCTTCGCTAAGTATTTCCGATGTTGGAAGGAAACACAAAAGGCGCTATTTTAGTAGTGATTTATGAAAGGTGGCACACGACCACATACATAGGCGTTGTAGGCCATTATGACCCGTCCTGAAAAAAGGCTACACAACACGTAGCAAAATGTACAATAATGATGGAATCAACAGAAGGTATTCTGAAGGCTTTAAACTCAAGATTTTAGCCGAACTTAGTAGTGGTAAGTACAACAAATCTGAGCTGGGTAGGATCTATGGGATCAACCGCACTACCATTAACAAATGGATTAACAAGTATGATCGAAAGGACTTAAAAAACACTCGTGTATACGTGGAAAACAGCGATGAAATAGGGCGCATCAAAGCCCTGCAAAAAGAAGTAGAGCAACTCAAATCCTTATTAATTAAGAAGGACATAGATACGCTCATATTAGATTCTTATCTGGAGGTTGCAGCGGAAAACCTGGGTTACAAAAATGCTGATGAGTTAAAAAAAAGTCTAAGCATCAAACCCTGATGAAGTCAATCCATGAATCCAGACGGACTGGACGGGCAACTGTTGAACAGGTATGCAACAGTATGCACTTGAAAAGAGATGCTTATTACAAATACAAAAGGCGTTACTCGCAGCGAGAAGCGGTTGAATCTCAGGTGATCAGCTTGGTGAAAAAGGAGCGTGAGCTCCAATCCAGAGTAGGGACACGAAAGCTACACAAAGGCCTTAGTAGTACCTTCCAAGAATCTGGTTTAAAAGTGGGCAGAGATCGCTTATTCGATATTTTAAGAGGTCATGAAATGTTGGTGAAACGCAAAAAAGCATCCTTCAAAACCACTAACTCTTATCACCACTTTTATAAGTACAAGAACCTGATTAAGAATATGGAAGTAACCAGACCCAATCAGGTTTGGGTATCAGATATCACCTACATCCGAACGGTGAAGGGATTCTGTTACTTGGCATTGATTACTGATATGTATTCCAGGAAGATAGTAGGCTATGACATCAGTGATTCACTAGAGCTGGCGGGCTGCTTGCGGGCCCTCAAAAAGGCCCTGGCAAGCGCACGCCCTGCGGTGGGTTTGGTGCACCATTCTGATAGGGGTATTCAATATTGTAGTAAGGAATATGTAGGTGAACTCACTAAACGAAATATCAGAATAAGCATGACAGAGGAAAATCACTGCTATGAAAATGCCATTGCAGAGAGAGTTAATGGAATATTGAAGGATGAATTTTATTTGGATCAATGTTTTATGAATACACACAACGCATGTGCAGCAACTAAAAGTGCAATTGAGATATACAACAACAAAAGATTACACTTATCTTTAGGATATAAAACCCCTAATATGGTATTTTATAATGCAGCTTAATTAATGTTTAACCTGTAGCCATATTTTAGGACGTGACATTAAAATTATCTCATTCTTGACCAGATCCAGTAGCTTAAAGTGCATGAACTTCTCCTTAC
>NZ_JAVJUY010000313.1:0-49999 GCF_040220315.1 Fulvivirga sp. | reverse complement strand
TTACATGGTTGGGTTAGGTGGAAAGAAGGCTACCAGGACGCAGCGTCTGCTATAGCTACCAATGTTTTGGGGCTCATGTTTATGATCATGTTTCTTGAGGTAAAAAAATGGTCTAATACCTTTTACCGATTAAATGTTGGTTTAATGCTTTTAATCGGGATAAGCGGTATAATTCTTCTACATCTCCAAAATAATTTGATTTTTGATTTATTAGGTATTTATGGCATTATAGAAGTGATTTTAATGGTGATCACCTCTATTCAGGCAACACGAAAGAATGTTCCTCAAGCCGGATTCTTTTTAGCCGCTTATACCATATTTGGGTTTTTTATTATCTGGTTTATTCTCAATTTATTTCGAATACTTCCTTATGGATTTGTTTCGCAATATGCCATTCACCTTGGCTATGGACTAAGCGTTGTAATATTGTCTTGCGGAGTGGGTGTTCGTATCAATACATACTATAAAAAGCTCCTTAAAAAGGAACAGGACGAGCAGGAATTAATCAAAAGAAAAAATGAAGAATTGGAGCAGCAGGTAGCAATCAGGACTGAATTTTTAGCAGAAAAAGAAGGCAACCTTCGAGCGATTATTGAGAATCATACCAATGCGATATGGTTAGTAAATGCTAACTATGAATTGATAGACAATAACAGTGTGTTCGAAAAAGGGTGGGAATTAGCGTACAACCAAAAATTGGAATTAGGTAAAAGTATGATTGATCAGATGCCTGTACAAAACTTAAAAGCGCAATGGAAGATACGTTATGATTCTACACTAGAAGGTAATCCGGGCACCTATTACGATCAATATATAATCAGTGGTAAAACCCGACACTTTGAGATAAAAACGTTTCCTATTTTCCAGGATAATGAAGTTCGGGGTGTATCAATATTTTCATCGGATATTACAGAACGTATTGAATCTCAAAACCGCCTCGAAAACCAGAATATCATGCTAAAAAAGGTGAATCAGGAGCTTGACAGCTTTGTATATAGCGCTTCACACGATTTAAAGGCGCCATTGGCATCGGTGTTAGGTCTTATTAACATTTCCAGAATGGAGAAGAGCCTGAAGGAAAAGGAGAAGTATTACTCCATGATGGAAACCTCCATCAAACGGCTCGACCAGTTTATTAAAGACATTATTGACTATTCGCGCAATGCCAGAACAGAAAATATTAGTGAGAAAGTCGACCTCAAAGAAATCATTGAAAGTGTATTTGAGGATTTAAGATACATCTACAAAAAGGAAAAAGTAGAAGTTAAACTAGACCTAGACCTAAAGGCAGATGTGTATTCAGACCCAATGAGATTGAAGGTGATTATTAGAAATATTTTAAGCAATGCGCTTAAATATGGCTGTACTAAACCCAAAAACAATGTGATTGAGATAGAGGCTAGTGCGGGAAAGAAAAAAGTGAATATCAGTATTAAAGATTTTGGTCCTGGCATTAATAAAAAGCATCATGATAAACTGTTTGATATGTTTTACCGGGCAAGCGAAAGTACATCAGGCACAGGACTGGGACTTTATATTGTTAAGGAGACAGTCACCAAACTGGGCGGACAGGTAAGTGTATCTTCTGAACCTAAGCAAGGCACTACCTTTAGCGTGCAACTGCCCAATGAAATTAATAATAAAACATAAATAAGCTTTATTTCAAACTATCTGAGCTTTCGATTGGTTTAAAATAGATAACACGAATTACACATGAATAAAGCAATTTTCGGAGCGGGCTGTTTTTGGTGCATCGAGGCAGTTTTTCAGCAAATAAAGGGGGTTTCTAACATTGAATCAGGGTATATGGGTGGCAAAGTGAAAAATCCTACCTATCGAGAGGTATGTAGCGGGCTCACAGGCCATGCAGAGATAATTCAATTTGATTTTGACCCTACAGTGATTAGTTACAAAGAATTGCTGGAGATTTTTTGGAAAACGCATGACCCTACCACCTTAAACCGACAAGGGGCGGATGTTGGAACCCAATACCGGTCAGTAGTTTTTTATGTAAATGAGGAGCAAAAGGAATTGGCCCTGGCCTATAAGCAAAAACTAAATGAAGCCAATGTATTTGGTAATCCGGTGGTAACGGAAATTAGTGTTGCCAAGGAGTTTTACACGGCCGAAGAATATCATCAAAACTATTATAACGACAATAAAAACCAGCCCTACTGCACTTTTGTAGTAAAGCCTAAGGTTGATAAAGTAAAATCTGTTTTCGCTGAGAAATTGAAATAGCCAGGACTAAACTTGGCTATTTCAATTTCTAAATAATTAGTATGACCTAATTATAAACTATCCAAAAACTCTTCCATAGCTTCCATTTTCTCATCGGTGTATTCACCTGATGTGGCATAAGCTATCTTACCTTCTTTGTCTACAAGAAATAGATAAGGGACGTCTTTTTTATCAAATTCCAGTGCATCTTTGTAAGGCTTTAAACTTCCTTTATAAAATAAAATATTAGGGATTAATAATGGGTCAAGCTCTTCAGCAGTTTTCCTTTTGGCAGTGCCGGTTGCAGCAGCCTTTACGCCTGTAAACATTGGCACAAAATAAACATTTATATCGTACGAGAACGAAGCAAAAACACCTGTGGCCTCTTTAATAAATTTGTTGTAAACAGGACTAAACCAACTTGTCAAATCCTTCTCTGCCTTCTTTGAATAGGCTAAGGCTAACAAGGTGTATTTATCTTGAGTATCAATAGGGAGGTTGATTACTTTATCGTCAACCGTTTCAGTTTCCATATCAGGGAAAGCGGTTCCTTCAAGTTGGGCAAATACATTTAAAGCAAATACAGACAGACAAAGGGTAATTAAAAATTTCATAGGTTGGTTTTATATAAATACGATTTAAAATCTAATTTATTATGGCATATCTCTCATTCGAGTTTCAACTTCTTTTTCATCTTTCATTAATGAAACGATGATCGAAGTATCCGTTTTTCCATAGTGGTATGGGTAAAGAATTTTTGGTTTAAATGCCTTGGCCGCATCAGCCACCATTTCTGGTGTCATGGTATACGGTAAATTCATAGGTAAGAAGGCAATATCAATATTTTCCAGTGCCTTCATTTCCGGTGTGTTTTCAGTATCACCACCTATAAAAATGCGTTTATTGCCAATGGTTAATACATAGCTGTTGCACGTGCCTTTAGGGTGAAAAAATTCACCATTATCCCTTTTATGTACAAGGTTATAAGCTGGAATGGCTTCCAATTTAATGTTTTTGTAAGTTGTAGATTCCCCGTTTGTTAGAACCGTTCCGAATCCCAATTTATCAACACTTAACTGCGTAGTAATAATTTCAGTTTCATCTGTTTTTATTTTTTCAACTGCAGTTGGATCGCAATGGTCGCCATGATGATGCGTAATTAAAATCAAGTCTGCATCATCCATAGTCTCGTAATCAGCTTCTCGCGATGATGGATCGATGTGCATGACAGTGCCATCGTATCTAAACACTAAAGTGCCATGACCAACAAAGGTGATCTCCAATTCTTTTCCATTGCCTGTATCAAATTTATCTACTTCAAACTCCTGGCAATACACCATCGAGGTGCTGAATACAATCGAAAATATGGAAGCAATTATTTTAACCATTCGTATAATTTGTAGTGTTCACCGTCCATGCCAAGCTTTTCATAAACAGATTGGGCAGCTTTATTTTCCAGTTCAACATATAAACGAATGCCTACCAACTCCGGATCTTCATTCACCAATGCCTGAATGTATCGGTACAGCTCTTTAAAAACTCCTTTTCCACGATGTTCTTTTTTAACATAAACCGATTGTATCCAATAAACCGTTCCGTTTCGCCATTCACTCCATTCAGGGGTAATTAAAAGGCAAGCGATCACTTCATCTTCCGATTCAGTAGCAACATAATATTTTCCTTTGCCAGGGTCTTCAAATACGGCCTCAATGCCTAAGATTATTTTTTCTTTATCAAGATGAAGCCCCTCAGTTTCTAGGGCCATGGCGGCTTGAAATTCAGCGATAATTTCTAGCTCCTTAAATTTTGCGGGTCTAATTCTAGTCACCTTCTAAATATAACATATTAAAAATTAATTCCCGATTTATTCAATACCCTTATATTTTATCCTTTTAAGGAACCTTTTTAGGCTATACTTGTAATATAACCTGAAAACATGTAGTACTATGTTTGATGTAATAATTATAGGTGCCGGCCCTATTGGTTTGGCGTGTGGTATTGAAGCCCAAAAGAAGTCGCTTTCTTATTTGATTATTGATAAAGGATGCCTGGTAAATTCCATCTACAACTATCCTTTAAACATGACTTTTTTCTCCACCTCAGATAAGCTGGAAATTGGTGATGTACCCTTTATTTCTCATGGCGCCAAACCAAACAGGTTTGAGGCGCTGGAGTACTATCGCAGGGTAGCATCACATTACGATTTAAATGTGAAGCTTTACGAAAAGGTTGAAAAAATTGAAAAGGATTCCACAAGCATCAAGGTTGTAACTGAAAAGGGGGAGTATCTGGGAAAATCAATTGTACTGTCTACTGGTTTTTATGACTTCCCTTATATGATGAATGTTGAGGGCGAAGATTTACCTAAGGTGAAACATTATTATGATGAACCTCACCCTTACTACAAGCAGAATTTAATTGTTGTAGGAGCGGCTAATTCAGCCGTAGATGTTGCTTTGGAGACATATCGGAAAGGTGCGAATGTCACCATGGTGGTTCGTGAAAGTGGGATATTAGATTCAGTTAAATATTGGGTGAAACCCGATATAGAAAATAGAATTAAAGAAGGTTCTATCAAAGCTTACTTTAATAGCAACATTACAAAAATTGAAGAGGATAAAGTACACATTCAAACCCCTGAAGGGCCAAAAACCCTTGATAACGACTTTGTGTTGGCCATGACCGGCTACGAACCGAATTTCTCGTTGATGGAATCTATAGGTATACAATTTCAGGAGGATGAATTTCATACACCAGTCTATAATCAGGAAACCAATGAGTCGAATGTTCAAGGAGTTTATCTGGCAGGGGTTGTATGTGGCGGATTAAAGACAAACAAATGGTTTATTGAAAACTCTCGTGTCCACGCCAAGAATATTATCAATCATATTTGTTCCTGAAACTACGTAATTGCTGCATTTAAGTTATCTGTCCAAAAAATGAACAATCACTGCTCAAAATCGCTCACCATGGTATCATCAATATTAATATAACTTATTAATAATCAGATAGTTAAATACTTGGCACGAGATTAGTCTTGCTTGTTTTGGTTAATAAATTACAACTCAAAATAAACAAGCATGAAAAAGTTAAAATCAACATTAGTAGCGTTGGCATTGATTGTGTCAGTTTCTGCATTTGCAGGTGGCACAGAGAAGACAGTTGAAAAGGCAAGGGGCATTGTGAGCAATGCTGCACCTGACGATTACAAAGCATTAGCAAAAGCAGCTGAGCTATGTGTAAAAAAAGATGTTAATCTCACGGAAGCAAAGGAATGGTTTGAAAAGTCTATTTCCATTAAAGAGAATAGTAAGGCGTTTGAAGTAGCAGGCGATTACTATGCAAATAACGATTTACACGATAAGGCCATTGAATACTATGTAAAAAGTATGTTGAAGGCGAAAGAAAATGATGTAAACGCAGATACTGAATTGTTAGAATCTAAAATTCAGAAAGTAAAAAAGGCTCAAAAATCTTAATAAATTAATGGGGGAGGTGAATTAAGCACCTTCCTCATTTTCTTCAGGTTCCCTATGTTTTTCTTGCTCGGGAATTTTTTCAATTTCCTTATCCATCTCTCGCCAATAAGCCATTTGCATGGCATCTACAGGAGCCAAATGCTTTCCTTCCGCAATTAATGCAATGGCCATTAATCCACTGGTAATTAAAATGGTATATAGGTAAATAGATGAATTAAAACCTTCAACCTGAAAAGCCGCAGGAATAGAAAAATATAATAGAATGGTGATCAACCCTCTTGGTGCCATTAGCAGTTGTGGCTTTAAGTCTTTACGAATAATAAGTTTCAGAAAAACAGCTCTAATTCCCAGCATTAGAACTACTATTACCAGACTTATACCTAATGCTTCCAAATCTTTAAGCGCCCCAAGGTCAATGGATATTCCAAAAAGTACAAAGAATAAGGTGCGAACAACAAACGCAGTTTCAATGGTTACCAAATGAAAATTACTAAGAATGCTGTGCACTGATTTCACATCCACAAACGAAGCCAATTTGCCTCTAAAGAAGAGCTTGTAGTTATTAAGTACCAAACCGAAAATCAGGATAATCAATAGTGAAGACAGGTGGAAAAGTTTACCGACAGAATATAATAAAAGAAGTACTGCTATCAATAGAAATAGTTTTACCTGCGTTTTTAAACGCTGAAAAATCAGCACCAGTGCGTAGCTGGAAACCACCGAAATAAGAATGGTAATAAAAATGTTTAACGTAATATCCCAAACTACAGCCTGCGCGCTACTACTACCAATATTACCTACCAGAAAGTAGAAATACATAATACCCAGAATATCTGAGAAGGTACTTTCATAAATCATAAACTCTCTTTTCTCAGGGGTCATTTCACCTACAGAAGGGATAATGATGGCGCTACTTATAATTGAAACAGGAATAGCATACACTAAAGCCAAAGTGTAATCATCAATTAAAAAATAGTTAATCACCCCCGCAACAATTAATGAGGAACCCATAAGACTTAGGAACGCCACCAAAAGAGATTTTGAAATAACGGGCCATTTACTCCGGTTCAATTCAAGATCCAAAGCAGCTTCCAATACAATCATAATCAGACCAACAATGCCCAATATTTCTAGAATTTCGAAGACATAACCATTTTTAGGGATGCCAAAATAATTTCCTATAAGGTTCATTAGTATACCTAACCCAATTAGCAGTAGCACACTAGGTATCCCTGACTTTGCTGAAAGCAAATTAAAAAGATAGGAAATGATGATGAGCAGTGAGAAAATTATTACTACTGTATAAGGGTTAATTAAATCCATCAATGGTTACTTTTTATAAAATACTGAATACACCCAAATGCATGTAACCTACTGTAAATTATAGAGAACGGCATGTAGATTTGGGATTATAAAAAAAATTGAAAAAATATTAAAGTGCATTAAAAATACACTATTTTAGTCAGCTATAACTAGTAACGTTTTGATTTATATACTGTTTGTAATAGGTTTTGTTTTTCTAATAAAAGGCGCAGATCTTCTCGTTGATGGCGCCACTTCGATAGGCAAAAAACTTAACATTTCAAGTATCATTATTGGGTTAACAATTGTTTCATTTGGAACATCGTTGCCAGAACTATTGGTGAACCTCATAGCGAGCTATAATAACACCCCTGACATTGGTGTAGGTAATGTGTTGGGAAGTAACGTAGCCAACATCCTACTAATTCTCGGAATTTCAGCATTAATCAACCCATTACCGATCACAAAAAATACTTATTTCATTGAAGTTCCATTTTCGCTAACAGCTACGCTTTTAGTTGGGTTTCTGGCAAATGCAGCTTTGTTTAATAAATCAGAAGATTTAGCCATCAGCCAGGCCGATGGTTTTATTCTACTCTTCTTTTTCTTCTTGTTTATGGGCTATGTATACATTGTATCAAAGCAGAAGAAATCTGAGTTTAACGATGAAGAGTTTAAGGAAATGGCCACTTCTAAATCAGTCATCTTAATATTGGTTGGTATGGTTGGCCTTTACTTTGGTGGCCAATGGGTGGTAGATGGTGCAGTAGCCATGGCACGTGTATTTGGAATGAGCGAAACGTTTATTGGATTAACAATAATTGCTGTGGGAACTTCCCTCCCAGAACTGGTTACTTCAGCCGTTGCAGCATTTAAGAAAGATACTGATATAGCGGTAGGTAATGTGGTAGGCTCAAATATATTTAACCTGCTATGGATTCTAGGTTTAAGCGCGTCTATAAAAAGCATCCCTTACGATTCCATTTCTAATTCAGATATTTTTATGATCATCGCTTCCAGCACTGCCCTAATTCTGGCAGTGGTTATAGGTAAGCGGCCTGTGATTAGCAGATGGGAAGGCTTCTTCTTTTTAATTGCCTATGTCTGGTATATTATATTTCTGATAGAAAGAGGGTAATTATTCTTCCAACACAAATGATCCCTTGGCAGTATACCACGGTCTGATTTCTGTGGTTAACCTTCCCGCACTAATTGCTGGGTCTTGTGCCACAAGTTGTTCAGCTTCTTCCATGCTTTCCACCTTTAAGATGAAAATACCACCTCCTTTTTCAAACGGCCCGGCCAGCACTAACTTTTTATCCGTTATCATTTGAGAAATATTAGCCATATGGGCTCTTTGAATGCTATCCACCTGTGCTTTAGGAAGTTCAGGTTTATTCGGGTTGGTTATCAACTCAACAAAATAGTATTTCACTATTTCCATTGGGGGATTGCCTTCTTTGTCTTGAGCCATCATTAAATGACATGTTACAAGTAGTGTAACGGTTAAAAGTGTTTTCATAATTAGTGGATACTTTCGTTTAATTTGTTAAAGACAAAATCCCAAGCATTTTCAAAATAGGAATATACCTGATCCCATTCTTCCCCCGTGCCCCAACCTAGATGGGTTAAAGTTAGATGAGTCAGTTTGTCTGACTCATCAAAAAGCAGAACCACCCATGTATGAATGCCCCTCACATTTGGGTATTCAGGAGGTGCGTTCCATGAAAATGAAAGCATTTTTTCTGGTAAATAACTAAGTATTTTACAACCCTCAGAACCTTGCATACCCTTAGGATTATCCTGTAAAAAATACATTTCGTATGCTCCACCTACTTTTAATTCAATCTTACACTTTTGACTGAAGAATGACTTTATACCCTCTTCTGTTGTCCATTTTTTCCATACTTCTGCTGCAGGCAGTGCAACAGTAGTCTTTTTAACAATCGATTTCATGATGAGTGGATTTTATATACAATTTACCACTTTCACTTTTAATTTGAAATTAGAATGCTTCGAAGAATCTGAATGAGACAGTTTTTACACTTCAACAGTCTTCCAATTCCCCTTTCTGAAAATATGAATACTCACAATAGCAAATAGGGATGAAGCAATTGCGATCGCCAGAAATATTCCCAATGGCCCCAAATCCAACGTTCTGGATAATGTCCAGGCCAATGGGACTTCAAACATCCAGAAACAGAAGAAATTAATAATAGTTGGCGTGCGTGTATCACCGGCACCATTAAACGACTGCCCTATTACCATACCATATGCAAAGAATATATAACCACAACAAATCACCCGCAAGGCCAATGCTCCGTATTTTACTACTTCTGGCTCAGAGGCAAATAAGCGGACAAACCACTCTGCCCAGATTCCAAAAATCAAGGATATAATTGCTAAAAAAACCATATTAAAAAATGCACACCTCCACACGGATGTTTCTGCTCGATCTGGAAATTTTGCGCCAAGGTTTTGCCCAACCAACGTAGCTGCTGCATTACTCAAACCCCAAGAAGGAAGAATAGTGAACATAATTATTCGAAACGCGATCGCATAACCGGCTAATACTTCACTGCCGAATACGGCACTTATTCTAACCAAAAATAACCAGCTCAGGGTGCCAATCATATACTGGCCTATGCCACCCAACGAGATGTTGATCAGGTTTCTGATAGTTTGCCATTTCAATTTAAAATGTTGCCAGCTTATCTGTATAGCTGATGAGTTTCCGGTAAGCACCCATAATTGTATAAGTACACCCACACCACGGCCAATATTAGTTGCTATGGCCGCACCTTCAACTCCAAAAGCAGGTATTGGGCCTAAACCAAAAATAAATATTGGATCGAGAATAATGTTGAGCCCGTTGGCTATCCATAATACTCGCATGGCAATGGAGGCATCTCCTGCACCACGAAATATCGCATTAATAAGAAACAGCAGCATCACCGTAATATTACCTCCCAACATGATTTTTGTATAGCCAAATCCTTCGGCAATTAAATCAGGTTCTCCTCCCATTAGATAGAGAATTTCTTTGGCAAAGAATATTCCTATTAGTGAAAAAACTGTCGATATAACTACGGTGATAAATATAGCTTGTAAACCTGCCTCAGCTGCTTTGTCAGGATTATTCTCTCCAATTCTTCGCGAAACAACTGCTGTTGCGGCCATGCTTAAGCCTATGGCCAGGGCATAGATAATCATAATAACAGATTCTGTTAGAGCAACTGTGGCAACTGCATTTACGCTTACTTTACCAACAAAGTAAATATCAACTACAGCAAATAGAGACTCCATGACCATTTCTAAAATCATGGGAACGGAAAGCATAAAAATGGCCTTGTTTATATTTCCTGAAACAAAGCTTTTTTGTTCGCCTTTTAAGGCTTGAATAAAATAATTGAAATATTTATGAATACGCATTTTATCGGTATTAACATTGGAATAAGATTAGTTTGCTAGTTAGGCGCTAACCTTCTGAAGGTTCCGACTAAAGTTTTACCGATAAAGTGCTCATGTGCGTGATATTTAAATCCTCGAAGAAGATTTTATTATTTGGTTGCAAATATGAATAAATTATTGCTAGTTTCAAATTGCTTTTTTAAATGGAAAACCGCCCATATGAAATATTGCTTTACTTTTTTGATCTTTATTCTGATTCCAGTTTTAGGTGTTGGACAGGATAGGGCTCATCAACTTGATAGTATTAAAGCTGTTTTAGAAGCTGCTAATAATGATTCTGTGAAGGCAGAGGCGTGTTATGAATTGGCTAAACTTTCTGAAACAGAAAACATCTACGAAGCAATTGAATACACAAAATCATCTGCTGAATTTGGCCTGGCCTCGGGGTTGGATAGAACAGCTGCAAGAGCATACAATTATCTTGGTATACTATATTTTGGAGTAGGCGATTACGAAAAGACCTTGAATTATTTTTATGATGTCCTCAATATCTATGAGCAAATACAAGATAGTGTGGAACTTGCCAAAGTTTACAACAATGTTGGCCTGATACTTATCGACCTGGGGCGAGCAGAGGAAGCTGTTGAATACTATAATAAGTCATTAAGAATAAAGAGATCTAAAGGTGATAAACTTGGCGAAGCGAATACCCTGAGTAATCTTGGATTGGTACATGCTGAGCAAGGCGATTATAGCCTGGCCCATAAATACTTCAAAAAATCACTTAAGGTAGATGAGGAGTTGAACCAAACGATTGGTGTGTTTAAAGACTTGAGCAATCTTGCGGATAATTACATAAATAGAGATATGTATGATTCTGCTGAGTATTATTACACAAGGGCCATGTCACTTATGGATCAGATAGATCAACAATACAATAAATCTGAACTGGTGCGAAGAATTGGCCGCCTTAATTATTTGAATGCTGAGTATGATCGTGCCCTTGAAAAATATACCATGGCACTACAAATGGCAGAGCAGATTAAAGCTAAATTACTAATTGGGAAAAACTACCTAGGCCTATCTGAAGTGTACAAAAAATTAGGCGATTATAAAATGGCGCTCGACAATTATGAGAAGTATGTGGCTATAAATCAAGAGCAGTTTAGCGAAGAACAGGCACAGAAATTAGCGCAGGTTGAGAATAATTTTCAAATAAAGCAGCGTGAAAATAAGATTGAGCTTTTAAACAAAGAGGCAGAGATTAAAGATTTGAGGCTCTCCAATACTCAAATGGTTATTTATTGGCTCGCAGGTATCGTATTACTTATTAGTGTTATTATCATGCTTCAGATTCGAAAGAATAATTACAAAACAAAAGCGAATAACTTACTTCGTGTGCAGAATGAGGAGATAATTGAAAAGAACAGGAATATTATGGACAGTATTCTCTGCGCTAAAAACATTCAACAAGCTATTCTGCCAGAAGATGATAAATTAAACAGCGTTTTTCAAGAGGCATTTGTGATGGCTAAAGCCAGGGATGTAGTTAGTGGTGATTTTTATTGGTTTGCCGAAAAGGGCGACAAAGTGCTCATAGCGGCAGTGGATTGTACCGGCCATGGTGTGCCTGCTGCTTTTTTAAACGTAATGGGCAATTCACTGCTAAATCAAATAGTTTACGAGGCCAATGTGCTTAATCCAGGAGATGTTTTAACAGAATTGAATAAACGTGTTCTTAGAAGTCTTAAATCAAATAAACTCTACACTCAGGTTGATGATGGTATGGACATAGGCATCTGCATGATGGATCGAAATACCAAGAAACTCACTTTTGCAGGAGCCAAAAGGCCAATGTACTTTTTCCATAATAGTGAGTTAAATGTAGTGAAAGGAGAACACTACCCTGTAGGGGGAGTGTTATATGCAGCCGAAAGGCAGTACAAAGAACATGAGCTTAACCTGATGCCCAATGATTCAGTGTATCTGTTTACTGATGGATTGGTAGATCAGTTTGGTGGTGATGAGAATAAAAAATTTATGTACGCACGGTTTAAAAAACTATTGAAAGATGTATGCGAGAAACCAATGAGTGAGCAAAAGAAAATAATTGAGAGCGAACTTATGAAATGGCAAGGTGAAAATGAACAAACTGATGATATGCTGCTGATTGGTGTAAGAGTCTAGTGCGACCTCAGTATTCTAAAATGGTAAAATCGTAAAATAGAAATACACACCAATAGCCAAATTAAACCTGCTGTGAAACCCGCCAGCACATCAGAAGGGAAATGGGCACCTAGATATACCCTGCTAAATCCTATTAATAGAATTAAAAAAGTTAGCGTAGAAATAAAAACCACTTGCTTGATTTTTGTTCGTGTGTATTGCCAAACAAGGTAGATGAGGAATCCATAAAAAGCCATAGCTGTCATGCTATGCCCGCTTGGAAAGCTTAGCGAACCTTCTCTTAGGGCAATCAACTGTAGGCTTTCATCTGGCCGTAACCTGCCATAGTAAAATTTTAATGCCAGATTGATCAGAAAGCCAGAAACCAAAATAATGAAGGCTTCAATGGAATGCGCCCATGTCCTATCATTTCTATAGAGTATCCAACCAACAATAGGTATTATAATAAAGTAGGCGGTGGCACTTCCCAGGGAAGTTATTACCATCATAGCGCGTGTTAAGAAAGTACTTCTTCCTTCAATAATTCTTTTGCTAAGCTGCTCATCAAAAGCCTGAAGTTCGCTCGAATGTAATTGTGATGAGAACTGGGTAAATAGTATCAGACCCAAGACACAGAAAAGTCCTGCTATAAAAATTGAGAATGCAAAAGTAAGCGATGAGGGCCTTTTGATAATAAAACAGCTATTGATTTTCAAATTCAGCCATTACTGATTCTACAGATTTGGCACCCTCAAAATAAGTTAAAATTTTCAATAAAACCTGGTCTACCAATGTGTCCGGGCAACTGGCACCACTGGTTAATACAATTTTGGTTGGTGATTTTTTCGGCAGCCAGCTATCCGTAGTTATGTGTTTATGGTTTGGATAGTCGTAATGATTAATAAGTTTTTCGCCTATAATCTCATTAGGGCTATTAATAAAATAGGTGGGGTATTTACGCTCGCAAAGCTCCACGATGTGTGATGTATTTGAGCTGTTATACCCTCCAACTACGATGGCTATATCGGCATTCTCTTCAAGTAAAGCGTATGTAGCATCCTGATTATCATTTGTAGCATAGCATAACGTATCCCGGGTATCAGCAAAGTGATTTTTTAACTCTGCCTCACCATAAACTGCTTGCATTGTTTGTTTAACAAAGTCTGCAATGGCCTGTGTTTCCGTTGCCAGCATGGTAGTTTGATTTACGACCCCCACTCGCTTTAAATCTTTGGAAGGATCAAACCCGTCTGAATATTTACCTTTAAAGTATTGAAAGAAATCTTCATGGGTTTTCTTTCCTTTAATCACATCACAAAGGAACTCAGTTTCAGCCATATTCTTAACAATTACGGAAGGGGCATTTTTTGAGCTGTGTGAAAAAGTGGCCCGGGTTTCTTCATGGTTATGCTTTCCATGAATGATTATGGTATGGCTATCTTCACCAAGTTTGGCAGAGCGTTTCCAAACCTTTTCTACAAACGGGCACGTGGTGTTGTATCGCTGCACTTCAATTCCTATCGTTTTCAGCTTCTCTTCAATTTCTAGTGTTGTTCCAAAAGCCGGCACAATTACGATATCTTCTGGCTTTAGTTGCTCCCATGGGATGAACTGAGTGCCATCCGTATCCATTATAAATTTAATACCGCGAGAAACTAAATCGTTGTTCACCTCCTGATTATGAATCATTTGGCTGAGTAGGTATACGTTTTTATCGGGGTTTTCTTCTAAAGCTTTATAACTTATTTCAATGGCGTTTTCTACACCATAGCAGAAGCCAAAGTGTCTGGCAATATGAAATTGTACAGGACCAAAATCCATAGTAGCGGGTGTAAAATCCTGCTTTCTCGGATCTGTCTGTTTTCTTAACTCCTTAACTCTGCCTGTAATGGATGAGCGATAATAGGAAGGGATATCAAAATTTTTAATGGCTATTAATTTTAAGTTGACCGATTAACTTTTCTATGAACAAAGATACATGAACATAAGTTTTGATCTCCTTAAAAACAAAAATGGGGACTTTTCTTAAGCGAAAAACCCCCATTTCATCTCACAGCAAAGCTGATCAATGGCTCAAACGTTGCTATCCGCGCTTCTGCTTACCTATAAATAGGCGCGCTTCTGATTTTCTTAAAGTCTCTTCGAGAAATACCACTCCCTTAGGTGATACTATGCCTTTTGACTTGTCGTGATTTCTCATTTCAATCTAATGAACAAGCCATTAAATCTTTAAGACCAAAAGGATAATTCAATCATTAGTTGACGAATCAATTAACAATAAACTTCTCTATGAATAGCGACAGTGTAGGAAACCCATTTCAGAATAAATGCTTTCACACTTAAACCTTTCATCGCATATTCGCAAAATCTTTAATACTTACCTGATACACTTTTGTATCTGCTAACGAAATAACCTCGTTTGATGAATCTAATGTCGTTATTAATTTCGCTTTGACAAACTTTCAACATGGTTTGTTTCCCACATGTTTTCCACCAAAAATCTTAACTAAAAGCAGGTAGTTATCCACCAAATTCTAGTGATAAAAACAGGCTTATTAACATTCTTGGCCTTAACGCACTTTTAACCATGTTTTAAGTGTTAGTTTACAATATCAAATCAATTTAATTTTAATGAGCAAGAATAAAGTATCGATTAGCCATGTGTTTAAAACCATCGTCTGGCCAAGGAGAAAACAACTCATTATTGGGTTAATTCTAATTATTATCAGCCGTTTGGCCGGATTGGTGTTACCTGGTGCCAGCAAATACCTGATGGATGATGTGATTCCCAATAATAATTTGGAAATGCTTAAGTTACTTTTACTCGCAGTTGGAATAGCCATTACTGTTCAGGCGATAACTTCTTTTGCACTTACTCAAATTCTTAGCGTTGAGGCACAACAACTTATTTCGCAATTACGGTCTAAAGTACAAGCTCATATTATTAAACTGCCCGTACGGTTTTTTGATAATGCTAAAACAGGCGAACTCGTTTCACGAATAATGACGGATGTAGAAGGGGTTAGAAATATTGTAGGTACTGGACTGGCGCAACTTTTTGGCGGTGTTTTAACCTCCATCATATGTTTGTTTTTGCTAATAAGCATTAGCCCCATGATGACCCTTTATGTACTTGTGCCTGTCGCCATCTTTGGTTTCATTTCTCTTAAAGCTTTCGGAAAAATACGACCTATTTTTAGGGAGAGAGGAGTAATTAATGCAGAAGTAACAGGCAGGCTCACGGAAACGCTTGGTGGAGTGAGGGTAATAAAAGGCTTTAATGCAGAAGCTCAGGAAATTAAAACTTTCGAAGATGGCGTAACACGGCTGTTCTTAAACATAAAGAAGAGCCTCACCTCTACCAGTCTGGTTACGAGTTCAGCCACCTTTTTATTAGGCTTGGCATCCACCGGCATTATGGGTATTGGTGGCTATATGATAATGAATGGCGATATGACCTTCGGGGATTTCCTGGCCTTTACACTTTATCTTGGGTTTATGATTGCACCTATTGTGCAAATGAGCAACATTGGCAGTCAACTTACTGAGGCATTTGCCGGCTTAGACCGAACAGAAGAAATTTTAAATACGCCACTTGAAGATGATCCTATGATCAGAACAAAGCAAATCAGCGAAATTAAAGGAGATATTACTTTTCAAGATGTTTCTTTTTCTTACGATGAAGGTAAGAAAGTAATAAAAAATATAAGCTTCGAAGCAGGCAGAGGCACGGTAACTGCTCTCGTAGGAACTTCAGGTTCGGGGAAAAGCACCATAGCCGGAATGGCAGCGTCATTCTTGGTGCCGGATTCAGGTAAGGTGCTGGTTGACGGGGAAGATTTAACAACCATAACTCTGGAAAGCTATCGAAGTCAGTTAGGGGTTGTTCTCCAAAATGATTTTCTATTTGAGGGCACCATTAGAGACAATATTTTATTTCCCCGACCGAATGCCTCTGAAGATGAGCTCATTCATGCTGTTCGAGCAGCGCATGTCGATGAATTTACAGATAGATTTGAAAAGGGATTGGATACCATGATCGGTGAACGTGGAGTAAAACTATCAGGTGGCCAGCAGCAAAGATTAGCAGTAGCCCGGGCCATTTTGGCCAACCCAAAGATTCTCATATTAGATGAGGCCACTTCAAATCTGGATATGGAAAGTGAGGCCTATATTCAGAAAAGTTTAAAATCTTTAATGAAAGGCAGAACCACTTTTGTGATTGCACATAGGCTAAGCACAATAAGGCAGGCTGATCAGATTCTTGTAATAGAAAATGGCGAGATAGTAGAGAAAGGCAAACATGATGAGCTACTTGCTAAAAGAGGCCGTTATCACAACTTACATGAATACCAAGCGAGGATTTAAGCTCTTCTTGGTTTTCGGTAAGAATAATAGGCTAACACTGTTTTTACAGCCATGTTAATAGCCTCGTTGATGGGTAGATGCTCTCTTCCCAAATCAGAATCGATAGCTCGCAATTGGTAATAGTAGTTAGACATTAATGGCGCATTACCATTGTTATTAATATGCTCAACGGCACGGTTGTATTCATCATTAAATTCTGATTTAATGGGCTTGCAGGTAACTAATGTTGGATTACCATGCTTATTCTTCATTGCAGAGAAACCAAATGCCCGGCAGATTAACCCTCTATATTGATAGTGGCCGCAAAAGCCTCTATCACTTTCAGTTAAAAGTGGTCTGAAAATTTTACATAAACCACCACTATTTTCAGTAAGGTCTTCCAACCACTGATAGGCCATGTCTCGTTTAAACAAATCGTAAGCAAAGGGAAGAAATTCAAGCGCTGTGGCTGTAATGTTTGGATTATGGCAACAAAGCCCACAACCGCTCACGCAATTTAAACCTGTATTTTGCTGGAAGGATTTAATATCCTTTTCAAGGCCGTTAAATACCCGTTCAACGGCTTTGACTTTGTAGTAGATTGACATGAAGCCAAATATTTTGCAAATGTATACATTGGCATGATCACATTTATCTGCCCCGTCAATTTATAAATTGAAAAAATTACGCCTACTATTTTAATTGAAATATAGTATATTACTGTGTGCGTATTTCTAAACCCCACCTGGCAAAAGTTGAACAACTGATAGCAATTGGTAATAAACTACAGGCTATCAGATACCTACAAAATAACGTGAACATGCCGTTGGACGAGGCTATAGATTCTGTGGAGTCATTAGACAACGAACATGGAGTGAATGAGAAGCTCAAAGAGCTGAACGATCAGCTGATGAAGCAGAACAAGGAATTGGCTCAAAAGGAAAAGGAACTTCAGAAATCAAACGATGAGCTGGTCGCTTCGCAAAAGGAAATTACACAAACTAAAGAACTGATTACCTCCATTAATACTAACTTATCAGAAGGTATTTACAGAAGCCATGCTATCGGAGGGTTAGTTTATGTAAATCAATCATTTGTTAGAATGTTTGGCTACGATAGCGTGGAGGAAATGCTAAGTGTTCCATCATCGGAATTATACGCTGACCCAAAATCAAGAAAGGGACTAACTTCATCCATACAAAAAGATAAATACCGTTCTAACCAGGAAGTGCTCTATAAGCGAAAAGATGGCTCTACTTTCTGGGGGTTAAACAGCTATTACCTGACGAAAGATGACAATGGCGATGCCGTTTTTGATGGGGCAATACGTGATATTACCGAAGAGAAGAAAATACAAAGAAAGATTCTTGAAAGTCAGCGCTTACTTGAATCTATTAACACCAACCTCTCTGAAGGCATTTACCGAAGTTACAAAAAGGGCGGTTTGATTTATGTAAATAAAGCATTTTCCAAAATGTTTGGCTATGAAAGCCCTGAGGAAATTCTGGCTGTTAAATCTATTAACCTGTATGCTGACCCCACTTCGAGGGAAGAGCCGATTCAAACGCTAATTGAAGATCATTCCAGATCTAATGAAGAAACTCTTTTTAAAAGAAAAGATGGGTCTACCTTTTGGGGATTAAACACCTACAGACTCACCACCGATGAAGATGGCAATGAAATATATGATGGTGCCGTTCGAGATATCACAGAACAAAAGATTTATCAGGAGAAGCTGAATAAACTAAATGCAGAGCTTTTACAACGAAATGAGGAATTGGCCGCACAGGAAAAAGAGTTGGAAGAGTCTAATGAAGCACTGCGATCTAATAGTTTAAGCCTTGTAAAAACATTAGAGGAATTATCTGATAGAAATTTTGAGCTCGATCAGTTGGTGTATAGAACCTCCCATGATTTAAGATCTCCACTCCGCTCTATTTTAGGGCTTGTAAATCTTTACAAGTTAGAGCATGAGCAGGCTTCTGATGATTACATTTTAAAAATTGAGGATCGCATCCTTAAAATGGACGAGTTCATTAAATCCATGCTCAATTACTCCAGAGCCAGCAGAATGGGCTTGCAGTATGAGCGTGTTAATATTAAAGAACTTATAGATGATAGTATCGAAGGCCTTGAATTTCTCGAAGGCTTTCAGAACATGCGAATCAACACGAAAGTGACTGGTGAACTTGAAAAAGTAGTAACGGATAAACTCCGCTTAAAAATTGTGCTGGGCAATATTCTTTCTAATGCAATTAAATACAGAAATCCAGAGCTTAAGGAAAATAAGCTGGATATCACCATTAAGGTATTAAAGAAAAGTGTGAAGATTATTTTTGAGGATAATGGCATAGGAATATCTAATGAGTACCTTAATAAGGTGTTTGATATGTTTTATAGAGCCACTGAGCAATCTGATGGTTCTGGTCTAGGGATGTATATTGTTAAACAATCGATAGAAAGGCTAGATGGCAAAATTGATATTGAAAGTGAGTTTGGGGCTGGAACCAAAATAACAATTACCCTGCCGATCGCAGAAGAAAAAAAGCCCACCGATTAAGGCAGGCTTCATTCTCAATTTATTCTATTAAGATATTAAAGAGCCGCTAAAGCTGCATCATAATTAGGCTCTTGCCCTATTTCAGGTACTAGTTCCGAGTGTTTCACTAAACCATCTTCTCCAACAACCACAACAGCTCTCGCATTCAGTCCTTTAAAGCCGGCATCTACTAATTCCACACCGTAATCTTTTGAATACGTATCATTTCTAAAGCCTGATAGTGTAATAGCATTTTCGATGCCTTCTGCACCGCAAAAACGAGATTGTGCAAAAGGCAAGTCTTTAGAAATGCATAATACAACTGTGTTGTCTAGTGAAGCCGCCTTCTCATTAAACTTTCTTACGGAAGTAGCACAAACTCCAGTATCAACACTTGGAAAAATGTTAAGGATCACTTTCTTCCCTTTATAGTCGCTTAAAGAAGCTTCAGATAAATCATTTTTAACAAGTGTAAAATCAGGAGCTTTGGTTCCTTTTTTAGGTAATTCTCCGTTTGTATTGGTGGGTTTGCCACCTAAAGTAATTTTCGCCATAATTTTCTATTTGTCTTTTAACAACGCATCAATGGAATTAGTTGAAACGAAATGATAATTAGGTCTTGCCTTAGCATAAATATCTTTTGCCATGGCCGTACCCTTATCTGTTTTAATCATCTCTTCGTAAAGAGGCATTAAAAACTTTCTTCTTCCTGTGTTTACTAAAAATTCTTCCAGTCTGTTATATGCTGGTGTGTAATCTTTGCTAATACTTTTTACCAACCACGCTGTAAGTACTTCGGAATTACCGGTATTTGTGAATTTAAATGCTGTATCTAGCATTTTCATTTGCTCTGCTGTGTATTCTTCTGGAATACTCCTTACAAAATGCAACCACTCGTGAGAAGACCATTCTGAAGTATTAAGATCTAATGGAGTGCTTCCAGCTTTCAGCTTTTCCCATTCTGCATCTACCAAAGCAAACTTGTCTGATTGTGGAGCAGGTGCATTTTCAGGTAAACCTGATTGGTAAATCCACTGTTCAGCTTTTTCTTTGTTGAATGTAAGGTTGTTCTTCTTATACAAGTCGTTTTCTAATCTCTCGAGGAAACCTTCGGTAGTCATTCCTTCAAAGGCATTATCATTAAAATACATTTTTAGGAAAGCATCAAATCGCTCTCTGCCCACTTCTTCTTCAATGCTTCTAAGGAATAAATAACCTTTATCATAAGCTATCGAGGTAACACCATCATCGGGATTACGGCCTTCCAATTCAAGCTTCAGTCTGGTATCATTTTCCGAACCGTTAGCAATCATATCCTGAATCTCCGTTTTCAAATCCTGAGCTGATAGTGACGCCAACATTTCGGAATAAGCTCTGCCGTAAAGCTTTTCCATAATTCTCTGCTCAAAATACACAGTGAAGCCTTCATTTAGCCAGAAATCGTTCCAGGTGGCATTGGTTACTAAATTACCAGACCATGAGTGAGCAAGCTCATGTGCAACCAGAGAAGTTAAAGATCTGTCGCCAGCAAGAATTGTTGGTGTAGCAAACGTTAAACGGGGGTTCTCCATTCCACCAAAAGGGAAACTTGGAGGTAATACAATAATGTCATATTCTTCCCATTGGTACGGACCATAAAGTTCTTCAGCCGCGCTAATCATCTCCTCCAACTCACCAAACTCGTATGCAGCTTTCTCTACTACAGATGGTTCTGCATATACTCCTGAACGTGCACCAATTCGTTTGAATTCTAGCTCGCCAACCGCAAGAGCAAGCAAATAGGCAGGAATAGCTTGATCCATCTTAAATGTATAAACTCCGGTCTCATTTGTTTCTGTAGGGTTTTCGGCACTCATTAAAGCCATCAAGCCTTTTGGCACGGTTACTTCAGCTTCATAGGTAAATCGTATACCTGGTGAATCCTGAACGGGAACCCAGCTTCTGGCAAGTATTGCCTGAGATTGAGTAAACAGGAAAGGAGAGTTTTTATCTGCAGTCTGCACAGGGTCTAACCACTGTAAAGCCTCAGCTCCTGGTGAGGTGCTATAATGTATAGCAACAGTAGTTGTTTCAGGTGCAATTTTTATTTCTAATGGTGAGCCCAGGTGATCTACTTTTTCGCCCAGGTTAAATTCCAGATCATTGCCGTTAGCATCTGTTACTTTGGTAACATTTAATTCCTTTGTATCCAACACTAATTTATTAGCATCAGCGTCATTTTTTAAATTGAAAGTAGCTACACCACTGATAGTTTTCTTTTCAAAATCTACTTCAGCATTCCAGCTCAGGTGTTTTATAACAGACTCGCTAGGAAGAGCAAATGAATGAGGATCTTTTACCGGGATTACCTCATCAGCCTTGTTTGTTTCTTCTGACATTTCGCTTTTTGAATTACAAGCCGCAATGGCTAATAGAAAAACAAATATTTTATAATTCATACTTTGATATTTTATTTGGATGCAAACTAAAAAATCTAGTTGTTAACAAATAGATATAGGTGAAATTATATTGATTTATACTCTGTAAAAGGACACTTAATAAGGATAAGAGGTAGGGCTAATTATAAATAAACTCACCCATTTCACTTTTTACGGTAACCTGCTTTTTATCACTTGGTTTAACATGACCTATTACTTTGGCTCGTACATTAAATCCTTGTGATATGTCCATCAGTTCGTCAGCAATATCTTCAGGTACATACAACTCTAACCGGTGCCCCATATTGAAAACTTTATACATCTCTTTCCAATCTGTCCCGCTTTCTTCTTGAATGGTTCTGAAAAGTGGTGGGATTTCGAAAAGATTATCTTTTATAATATGTAAGTCGTCTACAAAATGAAGTATTTTGGTTTGAGCACCACCACTGCAGTGCACAGCCCCGTGGATCTCTGATCTAAATTCCTTTAGTATAGCTGACATAATAGGGGCGTAGGTTCTTGTAGGCGCCAACACCATTTTACCTGCATCTATAGGCACACCTTTAATTTTGTCAGTCAATTTTTTACTTCCTGAGTAAATTAATTCTTGCGGTACTGATGGATCAAATGATTCAGGGTATTTTTCTCTGTATATCTTATTGAAAACATCGTGCCTTGCAGAAGTAAGGCCGTTGCTTCCCATTCCACCATTGTATTCTGATTCATATGATGCCTGCCCGTAAGATTCAAATCCAACAATTACATCTCCGGGCTGAATGTTGGCATTATCTATCACATCAGAACGTCTCATTCGAGCTGTAACTGTGCTATCCACTACAATGGTTCGTACTAAATCACCTAAATCAGCGGTTTCACCACCTGTGCTAATGATGTTTACACCATTGTTTCTCAGCATTTCCAGTACTTCTTCTGTTCCGTTAATAATAGCCGCTATCACTTCACCGGGTATTACGTTTTTATTTCTTCCAATAGTGGAGGAAAGTAAAATGTTGTTGGTAGCCCCAACGCAGATCAAATCATCAATATTCATGATAATGGCATCTTGTGCTATGCCTTTCCAAACGGATATGTCGCCTGTTTCTTTCCAGTATAAATATGCTAGTGAAGATTTTGTACCTGCACCATCGGCATGCATCACCGTGCAATAGTCAGGGTCACCAGTAAGGTAGTCCTCAACTATTTTACAAAATGCTTTTGGGAAAAGGCCTTTGTCAATGTTTTTAATAGCATTGTGAACATCTTCTTTAGAAGCAGAAACTCCGCGTTGATCATACCGATTGCTCATGAAATGATGGGTTTATGATTGTGGGGCAAAAATAAGAAAACTGGCAATGGAATCGGGTAGTTTTTTTAAAACCTATGATCCAATAAAAAGGCTGCCATCTGCAGCCTTTATCTTAATTCGATATTTTCAGAGTTAATCTACAAACAATTCTTTTGGCTCAGTAATTTGAACATCCTTCACGTTCAATTTCAGACCTTCAACATCTTTATCGAGTTCAAACACTTCCTCAGGCAAACTTTCCTTGATAATATTTGAATAGGCCATTGGCGAAACCTGATTACTCATAAGACTTTTCTTCAAAGGCTCAGCTTCTTGCGTATCTGTAATCATTGTTACATACATGTTATCCGTTTGAAGATATTTAGCCGCTGCCGCATTCACCCCTTCTAATGTGAGTGAAGCTAACTTCTTATCCATCTGTTCTATGTAGTTATCCATACCATAAAACTCAGAGTCTAATAGGAAACCCAATTGGCGCTCGGGAGTTTGGATGTACAACTTCATGTAACTTCTTAAAAACTGGCGGGTTAAATCAAATTCTTCTTGTGTTAAGCCTTCGGTTTTAACCCGATTGATTTCATTCACGGCCATTCTTAAGGCAAAATGCGCGTGCCCAATTTTTATGTCACTCAATTCAGGATATTGCCCTTTCAAACTGATCGCAGTTTGTACTGGTCTTAACCAAATGGCAAAGTAATTCTGACTTCTCGGGAAACCGGTTAACGGCAGCTGGTAACTGCCACCATTCTCATACCATTCAATATAGGTATAATCGCCATAATTCATAGATCGCTGCTCTCTGATTAACTGATATAGCTTGCTATATGACTTTCTGTGCTCACCTAAATAAGAATTAACAACCAACATAGCAGGCCAATCTTTCGAAGCTCTGTTAATTTCAAGAGGATAGCCAGTATACACAGCAGTCCCTAAATTGTTTGGCTTAGGTACTAATTGAACGCGAATTCCATCAGGCATTTTCACTTCCTCTAAAGATGATAATTCTGGCTTGGTATCGGAGAGCTTATTAAGGTCAGCCTTTATTTTTTGAACGAAAGATGCAGGGTAGCTTCCGGCAACACCTACAGTTACATTATTGCGAGTAAAGAACGTCTTAAAGTGATTAACAACATCTTCTCTGGTAATATTTGCCAACCCATTCACCGTACCGGCTTTCATATGCTGATAGCCTGTGCCTGCGAAAAGTTGCTCTTCCAGTGCCATCTTACTAAAGTCTTCATCAGAATTCGCTTTAATTACCTCTTTCACATACACTTCTGTATTAGACTTCACCCTGTCAAAATCTTTTTGATCGAATGTTGGGTTGAGCAATAAGCTTATGAAAATGTCATAAAACTTATCGAGAAAATCTTTGTGTACCTGAAAGGTAAAAGTGGTCATTTCTTTATCGGTAAATGAACCGTATTGTGCGGCCATTGGATAGATTAAATCATCTATTTGAGACTTGGAGTATTTATCACTTCCTGATTGGGTTAGAACAGAAGCTGTCAAGTTTGTCAAGCCTTCTTTTCCTTCAGGGTCAGTAATAGAGCCATTTTTGAAAGCAAATTTTACCACCACCTTGGTTGAAGTCATTGGCAATTCAATCACTTCTTGCGACCAAGTTTTTGTAGTAATAAGTATTAGAAAGATGTATATAAATTTTTTCATGAGTGCTTAGAGATTAATGTTTAACATTTCAGCTACTTGTAATTGCTCATCACCTGTAATCGTGCCGATTGTTAAGTGCTTATCAACAAAATATTTTTTTGCAACACGCATAATATCTTCTGCTGTTACATCTTCATATTGCTGGTACGCTTTATTCACAGCTGCTGGGTCTCCTGTTAACCATATGTAACCAGAAAGTGAGTTGGCAATACTCGATGGATTGTCTAAACTCATAGCATAGCTGTATTTAATATTACTTTTTGTTTCCATCAACAATACAGAATCAACGGGCTCGGTTTTTAGTTTTTCGAGCAGCGCATCAATTTCTGACTTCACATAACTCATATCACCTTTATCAACCAATACCGCATTTACCGACCAAAGGCCTGGGTCAACCATATTCAAACCTCCTGCTGAGAGACTTCTCACTTTCTGATCTTCAATCACTAATTTTTTGTAGATGTCAGACTTTTCAGCAAAGGCCATGTTTCCAATCACATCTAAAACGGCCATATCATTATTCTCAACAGAGAAAGCAGGGCCTTTATAGTTTATTCCCAGTACAGGAGGAAAGTTAGCTTCCTTAATATGCGCATGTCGAGTTTCTTGCTGCTCAGGCTCCTGTGGAATTTCCTGCTTGAACGACCCTCTTTTCCAAACGCCAAAATATTTTTTAGCCAACGCCATTACTTCCTCTTTATTCACATCACCCACTACCATTAGTGTCGTATATTCAGGTCGGTAAAAACGATCGAAGAACTCTAAAGAATAGTCATACTGGTTAGGCATGTCCACCACATCTTCCCAAAAACCAATAGTGGTATGCGAGTAGGTGTGTTCAGTAAAAGCAGTGTTGTACGTTTTTTCATACAGCTTGCTATAAGGGCTTGAGTAATTCTTCGTGTATTCACCTTTTACAGCTCCAGCTTCCACCTTAAAATCTTCTTTCGAGTACTTAAGATTCATAAAACGGTCAGCTTCAAGCTCAAACATTTTATCCAGCATATCGGCATTACCTGTCATGTGATACAATGTTCTATCCCACCAGGTATTTGCGTTTGCCGCAGCACCTATAGCTTTTAAGGCCTCACTGTATTCTTCTTTAGAATACTTGTCAGTACCACGAAACATCATGTGTTCAAAGAAATGGGCAAATCCTGTTTTTCCTTCTTCTACTTCATCTCTACTTCCGGCTCTCACCACAAGATAAAACGAAGCTAATCCTGGGCTTTCATAAGGTACAGTTACTACATTCAAGCCATTTTCAAGGGTATCCTGATGTATTGGATAGGGGAAAATGCCTTCGGGCTCGTTATTTTCTGCAATCTCTTTATTCGAATTACAGCTAACTATAAATAACATGGCTGAACAAACAGCCAAAAGTGTGTTTTTCATAATAAGTGTTGGGTTTGGTTTCAATAAAATTAGTTTGGATTAATTACCAGTATCATCGAAGTAATCGTCTTCATCAAAATCTTCGCCATCGCTTCTTCTGCCCACCTCTAAAATCTTGAATTCAGTTCTTCTGTTTACCTGATGTTGTTCTTCGGTAGTAGCATTTTGTATTATCAACTTTGATTCACCATAGCCGCGTGCCACCAGCCTCGATTTCTCGATTCCTTGTGAAGCTATGTAGTCAACAGCAGATTGAGCCCGCCTTTCAGAGAGCCTTAAGTTATATTGCTCGGTTTGCCTGTCATCTGTATGTGAGCTCAGCTCAATTTTAATTTCAGGATTATCCTTTAAAATAGTAACGAGCTTGTCCAATTCAGCGGCAGCATCATCCCTTATTTCATATCTATCCAAATCATAATAGATGTTTTCAAGAACAAATACTTTGTTCTTCTCTAGTCTCTCCAAAACAAGCAGTGTGTCAAATTTCACATCAGTTACAAGTGACGTGAGCGTATCACGATCCGCTGATTTACCAACCGTTGTAAATGGTTGTCTTGTAATTAAATATTGCTGCTTACCACCTGTCTTTTTAGCAACCAGGTTGTAATGTTCATGCTCATATACTCTGAATAAGAATTTGCCATCATCCCCGGTAGTTGCCTCATCCAATTCGTTACCATCGTAATCTAGCAAGCGAACATCAACGCCAGTTAATATCTGCAATGAATCATTGTTATCATGCGTCATGGTAACGCCTTCCAGATAGTAGTTCACAATTTTCAGATCGGGGTCTTCATTCAGGAAGGTATAGATATCATCGTCACCTTCCCCACCATCACGGTTAGAGGTAAAAAAACCTCTGTCTGCTTTGTAAAGGAACATACCGAAATCATCGGCATTGGAGTTGATTGGAACGCCTAGATTTTCAACGGTAGTTACACCATTTCTTCTTTTGGCAACAAATAAATCCAGACCGCCAAAACCGGGATGCCCATCACTGGAAAAATACAAATAGCCATCGTCTGAAACATAAGGGAACATATCGTTTCCTGTAGTATTTAATTCAGGGCCTAAATTGGTGACCTTATAAAACCGGCCTCTTGCATTTCTTCTAGCGCTGTAAAGATCTACTCCACCATAACCACCTGGGCGATTTGAGGCAAAATAGAGTGTTCTTCCATCTCTGCTAAACGCAGGTGAAGAATCCCAATAGCCAGGGTTATTAATATTAAGCATGCGAGGCTCTGTCCACTGGCCATTTCTTAGAATTGACATAAAAAGGTTCACATCGGCTGTGCCTTTCCTTTTTCCTGAATTTCCTCTGGCGAAAACCATTGTTTTACCATCAGGGCTAAAGGTTAATGAGCCTTCATTAATGTTGTTAGTGTTAATTAAATCACTGATAGACTTTATACTTGTGCTATCTACACGGGCACCGTTTGTTTCTGCCATATAAATGTTAGTAAAAGGCGTGCCTGTGGCTAAGTAAATTTTGTTATTTCCCCTGCTAGAGGTAAAATATAATTTACCATCATTATAGATAGGCGAGTATTCTGCGGCCGATGAGTTTATGGCTGAAAGGTTTTTAACCCTAAAAAAGTTTTCCTTTTTCCTGAGCTCATCCAGATAGTTCAGATTGTCAAATTCTTCACTTGCACGCGCCTGAAATTCCTCATTATCAACGGTTTTTAAGTATTTATCAAGCTCCTCCCTGGCTTTTTCGTATTCACCTCTCGATTTTAAAGCAAAGGCATAGTGAAGTCTAATGGAGTCATTTTCCATTCCATTGAGCATAGCTTTTTCGTAATAGGGAGCCGATTCAAAGAACCTGTTTGATTTACGATAGGCTTCGGCCACAAAGAAGTTAGCCTCAGGGTCATCCGGATTTTTGGCTAATACCTTATTATATGTATCAATGGTGTTTTGATACCTACCTAATGAAAATTCTTTATTCGCCTTTTTGTAAACACTGCAAGAAGCAGTAATGAGTAGCAACAGTGCCACCAAAAATTGTGTTATGCGGTTCATGCGTTATTATTCTACTTCAATAATAATGAATTACAAGTCCTGAATGATAACGAAAAACAATTTTGTTAGATTGCTGTGGAAGGCAGAAACCTGCCGGCCCAACTTTCTGACAGCGGTAAAATCCACTTATCTTTCAATTCACCCTTTATCGAAATAGCATTGTTAAACACTTTCACTTCATTAGAGAGCTCTCCGGATTTTACTTTGTTTTTAAAATTACTGAGTGATTCTATTTTTACATCTTCGTTTTCAATAAATGCGATTTGGGTTCTGTCAAATAAATCAACATTTAAGCTTTGGCCTATTGATCTGATAAAATTTACTGATGAATCAATAGAACAACCAGTTGCATTATGCAGGTTTTCATCTACTGCCAATACTACAAAACGATTATAATATATTTTATAGGATGCCTGTAAGTTGTTGCCATGGGCTGTCCATTGATTAATGAACTGCACTAGCATGGGTTCAATTTTAGCTATTTCTTCAACCGTAAGTTCTCGTGATGATTGATACACCCACAACCTTGCACTGTCCGAAATAGAGTCAAATGATACATACATAGTTTCAAATTTAACAAATAAACTTATTCCAATAGCCAAAAGTTTCACAAGTCAGGCAAATGACTTTTTAGCCACTTTTCCTGCCATAATTTAGCCGTAGTATTCCACAAATCGTTACCGTGATAGTTTCGTGATACTTGATAAATACATTTGAGTATCGTTTTGGATGTAATTAAAATGAAAAGAGTCCTCCTCATAGAAGATGATTTACACATCAAAGAGCTTTTAGAAATTCACTTAAAAGATCTCGGATGTGAGCTTACCATGGCCATGGATGGCAAGGTGGGCTACACACAGGCACTTAGGGAGTCTTATGATCTTATCATTCTGGATATCATGCTTCCAAATAAGGATGGCCTTGAAATATGCCGAGACCTGCGAGCTCAAAAGATACATACCCCTATTTTAATGTTGACAGCACGAAGTGAGGAAATAGATAAAATTATGGGGCTTGAAACAGGGGCTGACGATTATTTGACCAAACCATTTAGCGTGAGAGAATTCATTGCCAGGGTAAAAGCAATTTTTAGACGTGTGGAGATGTCGAAAGAAGATCCCGAAGAAGAGGCGGTTTTAAAAGTGGGGTCACTGATTATTGATCATGCAAAAAGAAAAGTTTTAGACGGTACAGATCGTATTGAATTAACCCCTAAAGAATTCGATTTACTGTACTTACTGGCGTCAAACCCTGGTAAGAGCTATAGTCGAGACCGGTTATTGACGTTGATTTGGGGGTATGAATTTGAAGGGTATGAACATACTGTTAACTCACATATTAATCGCTTGAGAGCAAAAGTGGAAAAAGATTTGGCTAACCCGCTTTATATCCTGACTACCTGGGGTGTAGGTTATCGCTTTAATGATGAATTAGAATTTAATACGGTATCATGAAAAATCTTACGTTTTTCTGGAAAATAAGCTTGACAGTAGCTGGTCTGCTCCTGGTAGTTGGGTTTGTGTTTGTGGCAGTGACAGCCGAATATGCAGAGCAGTATTATCAGGAAAGAAATCAAAGACTAAATGCCTCTATTGCAGAACATATCATTTCAGAAGTTAAACCATTCATTAATGGTGAAGTCACAGAAGAGGCTACACACGATATTATGCATCACATGATGGCCATTAATCCTAGTGTTGAAGTTTATCTAACTGACCCAAATGGGAAAATATTGAGCTATGTGGCGCCATATAAAAAAGTAAAGATGGATTCCATTAACCTGGATCCTGTCAAAGAGTTTATCGCGACAAGGGGCAATCAATATGTAGTAGGTGATGATCCCAGAAATCCCAATAAACAGAAAGTTTTTTCGGCAGCTCCAATAATTGGAGTTGATGAAAAGTTGGAAGGCTATGTGTATGTGGTGTTGGCGAGTGAAGAATATGAGTCCGTATCAGATTATGTTTTAGACAGCTATATCGCCACTTTAGGAGGCCGAACCTTGCTGATTTCGTTATTCGGTGCTCTTGTGTTAGGGATTTTTGTGATATGGCTGATTACAAAAAGCCTAAATAAACTGATTGATACTGTCAATAGATTTCGAAATGGCGAAATGAGTGCCAGAATGGAGGTCATTAAGGATGGTGGACTAAATGATTTGTCCATAGCCTTCAATGAAATGGCTGACACAATTGTCGGTAACATTGAAGACTTAAAATCTATGGAGAACCTTAGACGGGAACTAGTTGGAAACGTTTCTCACGATTTGCGCACCCCCCTTGCCGTAATTCATGGCTACATCGAAACATTGATCATCAAAAAGGATCATCTGACGACAGAAGAACGCGAAAAGTATCTGACCATCATTTTGGAAAGCACTGAGAAGCTTAAAAAGCTTGTAAATGAATTATTTGAGCTTTCTAAGCTGGAAGCGAAGCAAGTGGTGCCAAATAAAGAGCCATTTTACATCCAAGACCTAATAAATGACTTAGTGCATAAATATCAGGTATTAGCTCAGGAGAAAGACATTATTATTCAAGCAAGTACAGAGGCAAGCCATTCGAACATGATGGTAGTTGCTGATGTGAGCTTAATTGAGCGCGTACTGCAAAACCTAATTGACAACGCCTTAAAATTTACTCCTCGACACGGCCTGGTAACATTACAAATTGATCATACTGATCAGAATGTAGAAATAAAGGTATCTGACAACGGGCCGGGAATTCCTAAAGAGCAAATTCCGTTTATTTTTGATAGATATCATATCGGTGATAAACGAATTAGTCTGGATAAAAATAATACGGGTTTAGGCCTGGCTATCGTGAAGAAAATTTTAGAAATACACGATGCTACCATTGAATTGACCAGCAGAATCAATCAAGGCACTACATTTAAATTTCAATTACCTCAATATGTTTGATATGAGAAAAACAGTTTTTTTACTTGTCGTTGGGTTATTAAGTTCTTGCATCGGCACTGATGTAGTGAATGACCCCGAGGTTGGGGCTACACTTACTATCCAGGATGATGATCGCTTGGTGACATTGTTGGTTGGAGAGACCGAGCAGCTAACAGCTATATATACAAATGAAATTGGAATGGCTGAGAGTATTGAACCAACTTGGGTTGTTGATAACACCTCTGTTGCTAGTGCGAATAGCTCTGGACTTATAACGGCCAATAGCAAAGGTCAAACTAATGTGAGAGCAACATTTAATGGCGTGGAGAGCCCAAGTGTTCTAATTAGCGTTGCTGAAAGTGTTGATGACATCGTGAAGGTGCTCATTACAGAACCCGCAAAAACAAAAATTGGTATTGGAGAGACAATCCAACTAGAGGCAAGTGGATGGAATCTGAATGATGTTGAAGTTTCTGGCGGTACGGCTACTTGGGGTGTAAATAATGAGAACATCGCGACAGTTGATGATACCGGTTTATTGGAAGGATTATCAAATGGGGTTGTAGAAGTTGTTGCTACAATAGATGGTGTTAGCAGTGTGCCTTTGGAAATTGAAGTTGGATCAAACGCACTAACAGCTCAATTTGAAGGAAGAAGCGGCTATATAGCAGAAGGAACTGCCGTTTTAGATACTAATGATGACGGAGATTTAATTCTTACACTAAGTGATGACTTTAGAACATCGTTTGCTCTGGGTACATTTATTTATTTATCAAACAGTACGTCAGGATCTGAAACAAAAGGCGGGGGGTTACAACTTGCCGAAATAACCACCAATGGAGGAAAAACATTTAATGTATCAGAGATAGATTCAAGTGTGGCATCAGATTCCTATCGCTATGTAATTGTTTTATGTTTCCCAGCATCAATAACTTTTGGTTTAGCAGATTTTCAAAAATAAGCTCATGAAAAAATTAACACTATTACTAATTTTCGTATCAACTAGCTATTTCACGTTCGCAGGTGGCGGATGGCCGCAAGAAAAGGGGAAGGGCTATTTCAAGTTAGGTCAAAATGCTATCATAGCTGATAAGTTTTATGATCTCGAGGGTGAGATTATTGATATTACCACTATTAGTTTGTATACCACCAGCTTTTATGGTGAATTCGGAATAACAGACCGGCTGACTGCCATAGCCTATATTCCATTCTTTGTACGTAGTACATTGAATGAGCAAGAATTTCAGCCATCGGGAAATGTCATTCCGGGAGACGAATTAAATTCTTTTGGTGATACTGATCTTGGTATAAAATATGGTTGGACACCTGGTAAGAAAATAGCTTTTGCTACTACGCTGACTTTTGGATTGCCCTTGGGTAAAACGGCTGAAGGCACCACAGATACAGGTGCACCTAGAATTTTACAAACAGGTGATGGTGAATTCAATCAAATGCTATTTGCAGATGCCAGTTATTCGTTTTATCCCATTCCACTCTACACATCACTTGGTGTTGGCTACAATAACCGAACGGATGGTTTTTCAGATGAATTCAGATACAGTTTTGAGGTCGGTTATACGGTGTTCAAAAACTTTAATGCCGCATTTAAACTTTACGCGGTTAAATCTACCAATAATGGAGATTCCGGTGGTGGGGCTGGCAATGGAGTATTTGGGAATAATGTAGAATACATTTCTTACGGTCCAGAGTTTAGTTATACCATCAAAGAGCATTTTGGCATTACTTTATCTGCTGCTTACGCCACGGGTGGACAAAACTTGCTAGCATCACCTAATTATGGTGGAGGAATTTTCTACAAACTTTAACTTTCCGTTATAACCTCGTGATCTTTTCGTGATAACTCATGGCGTAGTTTGTATCAAACAAAAACAAATACGACATGAAAAAATTAGCAGTATTCTTTTTAGCCCTTAGTGTAGCTTTCGTTGGTTGCAGTGATGATGACAGTGAGACAATAACTATTGACAGCAGCCAACCTACAGGAAACCTTACTGTTCAGCAAACCGGTAGTTTTGTTGCTGAAGGTGGCACAAACAGTTCTGGTACGGTTGATATCGGAACAGATACACAAGGTGTACAATTTTTAAGACTTGGTTCTGACTTTGAAACCGCAGTTGCCACAGGGACAGTAGCGGTTTATTTATCTACTTCGGTTGTATACACCCCAGATCCCATGAACGGAAATCCAGATTTGAGACTAGTAGGCTCAGTAAATGAAAATGGCGAGGCCTTCTTTAAGCTAGAACCAACAGCAGAATCTAAATTCACTCACGTGATATTATGGTGTACCTCTGTTGGTGTACAGTTTGGTAATGCCGAATTGAACTAATGGTAACTGGTTTAAAAAAGGCTCTAATAAATAAGTACGTTGCCCCAATTCTTGGGGCCCTACTTATTTCAGTCGGCTCAGTAAATGCTCAGAGTGGCTGGACAATGAAGAAAGGGGAATATTTCTTTAAAGTGAATTACACCACAGGTTCTTCGGACAAATATTTCGATATAAACGGAATAGAGCGCACGACTGCCGAGTTTAGTCAAAGTAATTTCGGCATCTATGGAGAGTATGGGCTTACGGACAAAATAACCTTGCTTACTCATGGCCCATCATTCAGATCTCAATCATTTGAAACAACAGAAACTATATCGGGAATAGCAGATTTGCCAGTCGGTTTGAAATATAAAGTGCTTGGTGGTACAATTCCTCTTTCAATAGGTTTGGTTGTTGATATTCCATTAGCCAAGGCTGATAATTTTGCCAGCAATACTGAGATAGCGAATACAAGAGTGAACTTACCTACTGGTGATGGGGAATGGAATTATCGACTGACATTAGCGGCTTCGCATTCATTTTATCCTGTGCCCGTTTATATTTCGGCTTACAGTACCTACAACTATCGAACGGAATATGAAAGCACTTCCTTCAACGACCAGTTAATTGCCGGTGTTGAAGGTGGAGTAAATATTGCAGATAAAGTTTGGTTGAGTCTTTCCATACAGTTTCAAGACACTTTTGGTGATCCTGAAGTGGTTGATTTTGTGCGAGGCGAAGGCACCGAGTTTACTGCAATCAATCTAAGTGCTACTTATATGATCACTGAACAACTCGGAGCCAATGCTACGTTTTTCAGTTATAATGACTTAATCTTTGATCGGGTTAACCTATACAACGCCAATGTGCTCGGATTAGGTATTACCTATGAATTGAAAAAATAGAGGGTCAACAGCCTCTATAACTGCCCTGTATTTGCTCATGGAATTTATTCCGCAGGGCAGTTTTCACAAACCATTTAAGGCTTCAAGTAAATCTTTATCTGTTGGGTCTATCTGTAATCCCTTGGCAAACTCCACACGAGCTAACTCCTTCTCACCCAACCTCAAATAATACCTGCCAAGAGAGTAGTAGGAACTACATTGATTAGGGTATAATAAACAATTGAGTTGAAATACTACTTCGGCTTCAGCCATGCTAAATGAGGTAAAAAGTTTAAACCCATAAGTGTTCAAAACATACTTATTTTCAACTTTGTCCTTCCAGGCAAGAGCTAATTCATCTATTTGAGATGCTACGTATTCGTAGCCGTGAATTTTAAATAGTTCATTTAACTCATGTACAATTTGACAATTAGGCTCGTAGTTACCCGTCAATAATTCCATCATATCCTTCTCCAATATTGTTTTTGGAGATTCAACAATCCGGTTTATTTCAATGGAATCCTGATAAAAAATAAATGTGGGGACTCTGTGAATATTCAAGCCAACCTCTTCTCCAAACGGACTTTGTTTATAATTCTGGAACGTGTTGTCCAGACCAATTAATTGATATCGATCAAAATCAGCGGATTCTAATAATTTCAAAAAACGAGGCACTTCGCGTTTACTATCCCCGCACCAGGTACCTAGAAATATTTGAATGGAATCAACATTTTTCAGCTGAACCTTGAGCTTGCTAATGGGAGTGGAAATTTCAAATGTGTCGTAATTGGGGTTGAACCATTGACAAAAAGGTTCTTCATTCAATAACTCTCTATCAAATGAGCCTAATAGTTTAAGCTGACCTGTATTGTTGATTTTGATGAATTGCTGCGAATAGGTAGTAGCAGCCACAAAAAATAAAAGCAAAGTAAAATGGTGTTTCATGATTTTCGGTTTTATTCAAACCTAAATTCACCACCCTACTATGCTTGTTAACGAATTCTTAAATTTTGTTATCGGGTTGTTAAAGCCCTTCCGACTCTGCAATAAGTTCTGCCAAATCTTTCACCTGCACCTGACCTTCTTTTTCCTTGTTTTTCACGCCATCACTCATCATGGTTAAACAGAAAGGACAGCCTACCGCAATAGTATCTGCACCAGTTTCTAACGCCTCCTCAGTTCGGTCTATGTTCACTTCTTTATTTCCTTTTTCAGCATCTTTAAACATTTGAGCTCCACCTGCACCACAGCAGAAACCTTTCGTTTTGCAACGCTTCATCTCCACAAGCTCAGCATCAAGGGCTTCAAGTACTTCTCGAGGCGCTTCATAGATATTATTCGCTCTACCTAGATAGCACGAATCATGATACGTGATTTTTCTTCCTTTGAACTCTCCTCCGCCTTTTAAACCAACTTTTCCGTCATTGATTAATTGTTGCAGAAAGGTAGAGTGGTGTATCACCTCATAATTTCCGCCCAAGGCAGGGTATTCATTTTTTATGGTATTAAAGCAGTGCGGACAAGCGGTTACCACCTTTTTTACATTATAGCCATTCATTACCTGAATGTTGGAAACAGCCTGCATTTGAAATAAAAATTCATTCCCTGCTCTTCTTGCAGGGTCTCCCGTACAGGTTTCTTCAGGACCAAGTACTGCAAATGAAATGCCTACTTTATTTAAAATTTTAACAAAGGCCTTGGTTACACTTTTGTACCGATCATCAAAAGATCCCGCACAACCTACCCAGAAAAGTATTTCGGGGTTTTCTCCTGATGCCGCCATTTCGGCCATTGTTGGTACTTTATATGTCGTATCGCTCATAGTCTTTTCTAATTGAATTTTATGAATCAGCCTTTTCAGATTTTAAATCATTTGCCCAGTTAAATCGATCAGTTGGAGCAAATTTCCAAGGGGCAAAACTCGTTTCTATATTCTGGAACATGCTATTCCATGACGCTGGCGAACCAGACTCTTCCATGGCTACATATCTTCTCATTTCTAAAATTATCTCTAATGGATTGATATTTACAGGGCAAGCTTCTACGCAAGCATTGCAACTGGTGCAGGCATTAATTTCTTCTTTGGTAATGTAATCGCCTAAAAGTGATTTGCCATCTTCGAGTCCTTTACCTCCATTTTCAATGCTCGTTTGTACTTCATCCGCTCGGTCACGAACGTCCATCATGACCTTACGTGGAGAAAGCTTTTTACCTGTTTGATTGGCAGGGCATTCAGCTGTGCATCGGCCACACTCAGTACATGAATAGGCGTTCATGATGTTTTTCCAGGTCAGGTCATTTACATCTTTAGCCCCAAACCTCCCTACCTCCGCTGGTGGAGCAGCTGCCTGTTCTGTGTTAATTCCCAACATCATATTCACTTCATTAGTAACTGCATCCATATTATTCATTTCACCTTTAGGCTTCAAGCTTGAATAATAGGTATTAGGGAATGCTAGTGCTATATGCAAGTGCTTGGAATAGGTAATGTAGACAGAGAATGCTAATATTCCGATGATATGAAACCACCAGGCACCTCTTTCTACTGCTACTAACATAGTATCACCAAAGCCTTCAAGGCTAGGAATCAAAAAGCCACTAAAAAATAATGAACCTGTTGATGCGTATTGTTCGGGCAACCTAGTTTGCAAAATCTGATCTGAAGCATTCATCGTAAGGATGGCTAGCATCAGAATTATTTCGATAACCAAAATCAAATTACCATCCAATGTTGGCCATTTAGTCATTTCGGCAGCATGAAAACGTTTCACTTTCAAAACATTTCTCCTAATCAGGAACACCACACAAGAGAATAGAACTGCGATGGCCAGAAACTCAAATACATTCATTAATATGTTGTAGAATGGTCCTAAATACGGTGCGAAGAGCCTGTGCGTGCCAAGAATTCCATCTAATACAAACTCTAATACTTCTAAATTTATTACCAGGAACCCTACATAGATGAGTAAGTGCAAAAATGCAGGAATGATTCTTTTGAACATCTTTTGCTGGCCAAATGCCACTAAAAGCATGTTATTCAAGCGTGCTGATTTATTATCGGATAGGTCAACATCCTTACCCAATTGAATAGCACTTTTTATGTGTTTTATTCTTTTAGATAAGATGAACGCAGCCACACCGACTACAATCAAAAAAAGAACTTGCTGTAAGTATTCCATATAGAGTTATTTTTCTATCTATAATTTTACTAAAAATATTTGCGCCAAATGCAAAATTCAATAAGTTTGCATCCACTTTTAAAAGGTGCTGTAGCTCAGTTGGTAGAGCATCGGACTGAAAATCCGTGAGTCGGTGGTTCGAGCCCACTCAGCACCACCTCTAAACCCTTCAGATTTCTGAAGGGTTTTTTGTTTACAAACGCAACCAACTAATTTTTTCAGCACTTTTAACAACATACTCAAAAATAGCGGATCGGCATAAATATAGTATGCATGCACACTATATTTCTAGTAATTTAAAATAATTCTTGATTGCGGGTACGTAGGATTACTTCTTCTTATGTGGATTGGCACCCATGCCTTTGAGTTTGGCAATTTCGCGTTCGTTGAGATAGCGCCATTTGCCTCTGGGAAGATTGGTCTTATCTAAAGTCGCATACACCACTCGATCTAATTTTTCTACCTGATACCCAAAATGCTCAAAAATCCTTCTTACAATACGGTTTTTACCCACGTGAATTTCCAGTCCTAATGTTTGTCTATTCTCTAATAGGGCGACTTCGTCTATTTTAACAGAGCCATCCTCAAGCTCTATCTCCTCATTCAGTTGTTCAAAATGTTCTTTTGAAATTGGTTTATCTATCTCAACCCTATAAATCTTTTTTATATTATTTGAAGGGTGAGAAAGCTTTACGGCCATTTCTCCATCATTGGTAAATAACAGTAATCCGGTGGTAGCCCTATCTAGTCGGCCTACAGGATATATTCGCTCTTCGCATGCGTTCTTAACCAGATCCATAACCGTTCTTCGGTCATGTGTATCCTCTGTGGTAGTAATGAAGTCTTTTGGTTTGTTGAGCAGAACATAAACCAATTTTTCAGATTGAAGTGCTTTACCTTTGTACTGCACCTTATCCCCCGGCTGCACTTTAAATCCAAGCTCAGTAATTACTTTGCCGTTTACTTTGATATCGCCTGATTCTATAAGCTTATCAGCTTCTCTACGCGAGCATACGCCTGCATTTGCTATGAATTTGTTCAAGCGAATTGGCCCTGATTCAGCTTTTTCAGTTTTAAATGGTTTAGATTTTCCTTTGTTTGGAGACGGTCTTTTGGACATGTGCAGTAAAAATTTACTGCAAGTTAAGAATCATTTTCTTCTCCAATGGTATTTTCTGCTTGCGCAAAATCTTTTGGAGTTGGTAGTTCATTGAGATTGTTGATGCCGAAGTATTCCATAAACATATCGCTGGTGCCATAAAGAACTGGTCTGCCAATTGTTTCAGCTTTACCTTTTATCTCTACGAGGCCTTTTTCTAAGAGTTTATGAACGGCATAATCGCAATTTACTCCTCTAATGGCTTCCACATCACCTTTTGTAACGGGTTGTTTATAGGCTATAATGGAAAGAGTTTCAAGTGCCGAAGTAGACAACCTCCTTTTTGATTGTTGTTTTAATAATATGCCAATGCTGGCTTGGTAGGCTGCTTTGGTCATAAATTGGTAGCCACCAGCAGAATGGGTCAGTTCAAAAGCATATTCCTCAGTCTCATATTTCTCACTTAATCTGGAAATGGCATCTTCAATGTCTTTTTGAGGGACATCTGCTTCAAACATTTCTGTTAGGCAATTTTTGATGTCGCCCACCTTTATTGCTGTGGGCGAACAGAAAATGAGCGCTTCAATATGATTTTGCAGGAAGTCCAACTTAGCTCTGCTGGCTTAACTTGGCTTCAATTGACTGCGTAGTATGAGGTACAGCTCTTAACCTTTCTTTTGAGATAAGCTTGCCAGAAACCGAGCAGATACCGTACGTACCATTCTTTATTCTGATAAGGGCACTCTCAAGATTATTAATGAATTTTTGTTGTCTGGCAGCTAGCTGGCTCAGGTTTTCTTTCTCTGCTGTGTCAGCCCCATCCTCTAAAACCTTTGTGTTACCAGAAGTGGAATCTGTTCCTTCGTCATCACTTTTATTAAGTGTGCCTTTTAATATTTTTAACTCGTTTTTTGCCTTATCTAGTTTTTCAAGAATTAATTCTTCAAACTCCTTTAATTCGGCATCTGAGTATCTCGTCTTTTCTTCCATTCCCTTGTTGTTAAGTTAGTAGTGGTTTGCCATTTGGCGCCTAAAAATAATTTAAGCAATGCAAAACAAAAAAGATTATCGAGAAATTAATGCAATTAGGGAAAAAATGTGAGTTGTCTGGTTGAATTATGTGTTGGCCTGAAGAGAGCGATCAATTTGCATATTGGCCTTTATTCTATTAAGGCGTTGTTTAATAGATTTTACATCCATATTAATTCGATACTTCATACGAATGTATCTGCGTATGGCCTTTGGGTTTTGGCCTTGCTTGGCGAGTAGCGTAATTACAGAATCAATAAGACAATCCATACCTTATATACTGAAATTAGGCACTATAAGTTCGGTTATTGCGCATAGAAAATTGAATTTCTGATTAGTGTATCAATTAATCTTAACTTACTACTAAAACTTAGCTCCAATAACTACTTTTTCTTTGAATTCCTGCACTTGTCCGGTGCTACTGAAAGCTTCTGCATAAATGATGTAGTAACCCACACGTACTCGTTCACCAGCATTGTTTGAACCATCCCAGGTATAAAACCCTTCGGTGTTCACAAAGTCATTTTGAGCAATGGATTTAATTTCTCTACCATTAACATCTAATATGGTAATGGTAAGCGCATAGCCCGCCAGATCGAAGGAATAAGAAATAGTCGTAAAATCAGCAAGGCCATCGCCATCAGGCACAACTACTTTAGGCGAGATGGTTAATTGGCCTTGCGAAGTTGGTATTTCAGACCTACTGCTTGAGTTAATATATCCGGGAGTTGCAAAATCTTCTGAGGAAGATGCCGAAAACCAGTTTTCTGGATCATTCGCAGAGGCAGATATTGAGACACGTTCTAATGACACGCCATCAACATCATTGAATAATGGATTATGAAAATCTTCACTATAATTGAAGAATTCGGCAATGACAGAGTCGGTATTCATGAGCGCAACCAAGCCCTCTTCATTAGGGTAGCTAGGTAGCGAGCTTATTTCAATGTAGTTGGCGGGGTCTGATTTAGGATATTGATTGGCCAGTAAAAGTCCATCTGTTGTAATAGCCATATAACGTTGAGGGCCGATGTAATTGGTTTGGCTTCCAATTTCTCGAATGGTACCTACTTCAATTTCATTCCCAACTATTTCGCCATTGGTTAATTTCCAACCTTCAAGGCTAATGAACTTGTTGCTTGAATTGTACAATTCAACAAAATCAACTCCGCCTGATCTGGGATTAAAGAGAATTTCATTCAAGTGTAAATCTGTAAGTTCGCCTTTTTCTATGAGCGAAAATTCAGCAGAATTAGACGCATCGGTTATTAGATTTCCAGGGCAGTCGGTAAGGTTGTTAAATGTGATAGAATAACTAATGCCACTTTGAAGAGGAGTAGACTCATCTAATATGACATATACGTGAAGTAAATTCTCACTTACCCTTCTATTAACTTCGAGATTGTTAGATAGAGTAATGGTTGAGGTTTGAATGGAATTCGCATCCAAAATTTCGTTAAATGTGACTAAAATAGAATCCGGGGATATGCCAATGGCGGAGATTAATTCAGGCCCCTGATTATCAGAGATCTCACTGAATACGGAATTTTGTTTTCCGGGAGTGCCGCCAGAGGAATCTTCAGTGGCAATCCAATTCAGGTTATCGCTGCATGGATCATTCAAGTCAATTATTTCCAATGAAAAACCGCCATCATCTTTAATGGAACTTCTATACCATGATGAAGTGTAGTTAACTGAATCTAACAGAATGCCAGATTCATTTTTTAGCGTTAACACATCACCTGAATTGTTTAAGGAGGGTAAAGAACTTAATGAGATAATATCGATGTCCGAATCAAATAAAGGAGCATTTTGGCTGCTTGTAAGAATCGCATAATTAGTTGGTTCTAGCAAAGTGTAGGGTAAAAATACTGTGGTTGAGGCATCTGAAAACGACCAATCACTAAGGATAAGTGTACTATTTGTACGGTTATATATCTCGAGATATTCAGCGTTTGGTAGGGTTGTTTCAGCATTTGGATTAGCCATAATTTCCGTAATAATAACATCCTTAAAACTCAGGTCAGGGTTCTCGATATACTGGAAGTCGATTGAATTGGGGCTTAAGTCATTGCTCGTACAGTCTGTAACTCCTGTAATGGCTAATGTATAAGTTGTTTCAGTTTCTAGTGCAGGTGTTATTTGTATTGATAATTGATCGCTATTTATTCTTTCGAATTGAACTATGGAAAAACCTTCCAAATTAAAACTGGATAGATTCAAAGAAGCAGAATCCAATGGTTCAGAAAATAGAATGTTTATTTCCGTTGAAGATACTGGTAATGCTTGTTCAATAGAAGGGGCATCATTTCCGTTCGTAAGATCATTAATGGAGTTTTCACTTCCGGGTGTACCACCTTCTGAACTATTAGATGCAGCCCAGTTTTCAATTCCCCCGCAGACATTATTCGGGTTAATTAATTCTAAAGTAAATCCACCCTCCGATTTATCTTCATCCTGATACCAACTGCTGGAATAATCAACATAATCAATAAGCACATCACTATCATTTTTTAAGGTGAGTTGATCCCCTGTATTATTTAATGAAGGTAAACTCGAAACACCAATTACATCACCAAAGTCTGTGAATAGACTTAAGTTGGCGTTACTTGTAATAGTAAGATACCCGTTTGGAGGCAACATATAAGCTGGCAATACAGCAGTGCTGGTGGCATCTGAGAATGTCCAATTAGCCAAATCAAAGGTTTTATCAGACCGGTTATATACTTCTATAAATTCTGCTTCAGGTAAGCCAACTACAGGAGTAGGATCAGCCAATATTTCGTTGATTATAACATCTCTTAGTTCGGCAATATCAGGGATAGAATATGTAAAAGCTACTACTTCAGAACTGATGGCGTTCCCATTTAAATCTTCAACACTATTAATTGTCAAATTATAACTCGCTTCAATCAAGTCAGTACCGAATGTTAGTGTTACTTGATTGCTAGAAGTTTTTGATGTGTTAGCGGGATTACCATAACCGTTATCTAGTGAATAATTGCTTGTTAATTCTGAGCTTATAGTTTCAACACTCTCATTAAAAGTTAATATTAGTTGATTTGGCTCAACAACTTCAATATTTGTGATTGAAGGAGGTGTGGTATCGGTGTTTGTGGCTGTAACTGATACGTTGTCAAAAAAGAAGTCTTCATTTCTTGTTGATGTATGCTGGACTCTAAATCCAAAAAAGTCGCCTGTTACAAATTCAGTATCGTTAATTGAACCAATTGTAGCATAAGAAGTTCCACCTGATGGATCAGCCTCTAGCAACCAGTTGCCAAGATCATCTCTAGTGACTCTTACACTAACGTTGATAGAGGCTGCAACAGAAGGGCTAGGGTCTGTGATAAGGGCAGTACCAGAGCTCGTTTTGAAAAAGTCGATACCATCATCACTGCCAGTTTTGCCTAATCGAATGAAGTAACCTTGTGGTGAGGAGTTTAAATCCGAATCATTACTTACTAAATAGATTTCAATATTGTTATCACTGCTTGGTCCAAATCCGTATCTGGCTTTGAACTCCCATACAACCTCATTTCCGGATAATAAAGGAATATTTTGTGTGGCTATGCTCAATGTAGCATTGGCTGCTGGTCCTGCTGATTGAAGCTCACCTGCGTTTACCTGAAAGTCTGCTCCATTGCCAGACGCATTAGAAGAAACCCATACCGGATTAGCCGTAAAATCACCATCGCTAAAATCATCTGCAAACTGCGAAAAGGTATATGTTGTTGAAAATAATAGAAAGAAAGAGAGTAAATGTCTTTTCACGGATGTTAACAATTGGCAATTCTAAAGGTCAAATGTACTACTTTTGCTAAGCTATATACAAGAAGTTATTATTAGTAGATTATGAAATTAGCAGTTGTAGGAGCAACAGGGCTCGTTGGACAAGAGGTTTTAAAAGTTGTACAGGAAAGAGGATTTGAATACGATGAACTTTATCTAGTAGCATCGGAAAGGTCTATTGGTAAAAAGATTGAATACAACGGAAAACAGCATGAAGTAATTGGATTGGAGCAGGCTGTTTCTTTGAAACCGGATATTGCCATATTTTCAGCAGGGGGAAGTACTTCGCTTGAATGGGCACCCAAATTTGAGGCTGTTGGCACAATTGTTATCGATAATTCAAGTGCCTGGAGAATGAGCCCGAAACATAAACTTATTGTGCCTGAAGTGAATGGCGAAGTTTTGAGAATTGATGATAGAATTATTGCTAACCCGAACTGTTCTACCATCCAAATGGTGTTAGCACTAGCTCCTCTGCACAAAAAATACAAGATTAAAAGAATTGTAGTTTCTACTTATCAGTCGGTTACAGGCACCGGGAAGGCAGCTGTAGATCAATTGATGAGTGAACGTAATGGAGATAATTCATCCAGAGTTTACCCACATAAAATAGATATGAATGCATTGCCTCACATAGATGTATTTATGGAAAATGGCTACACCAAAGAAGAAATGAAAATGGTGAATGAGACCAAGAAAATCCTTCAGGATAATACCATTCAGGTAACTGCCACTGCGGTGAGACTGCCTGTTATGGGAGGGCACTCTGAATCTATTAACGTGGAATTTGAATCAGATTTTGACGTGGCTGAAGTAAGAGAAATTCTATCAAAATCTGAGGGGATTGTGGTCAAGGATGATGTGTCCAATAATGTGTACCCTATGCCGCTGGATGCTCACGGTAAGGATGAAGTTTTTGTTGGCAGGTTAAGAAGAGATGAGTCTCAGCCAAACACTTTGAATATGTGGGTGGTGGCCGATAACCTTAGAAAAGGTGCAGCTACCAATGCTGTTCAGATAGCAGAGTTTATGACAGTTAATAATCTGGTTTATTGATTGAAGAACTGCTTAAACCTAACGTTCAGAAATTCATTAAAGCAAATGAAAATGCCGACCCGTTTGATTTATCACTAAATCATAAGGAGGTTGAAGGCGTTCCCATTCAGGAAATAGCTCAGCAAATTGCTGCCAGAAAAAAGGCCAAATTAAAACTTCCGAGTTGGTATACTACTAACGATATTATCTATCCACCTAAGCTATCAATTGAACAAAGTTCATCGGAATTAACGGCTAATTATAAAGCCAGCCTTGTACAAGGAAAATCATTTGTAGACTTAACAGCCGGTATGGGAGTAGATGCCTGGGCATTTTCAAAACAGATTGACAATGGGGTTTGTGTTGAACAAAGCAGTGAGCTGGCAAATATTACTTCTCATAACATCAAGACATTAGGGGTTCAAAATGTTTCTATAGTAAATACACTAGCGGCAGAATTTCTGGCAACCAACAAGCAACAATTTGATCTTGTCTATCTTGATCCTGCCCGCAGAGATAAGCATGCAAGAAAGGTTTTTACGTTGGAGGATTGCACACCTAACATTATTGAATTATTGCCAAACCTAAAAAAGCATGGCAAACAGACATTGGTAAAAACAGCTCCTTTAATGGATATAGACTTATCAATAAAGTCATTACCCGGAGTAAGACATGTGTATGTTGTTTCTGTCAATAATGAATGCAAAGAAGTACTCTATTTGATTGATTCAGTGGCTCAGGCTGAACCTATTATTACAGCAACAAATCTTGAACCGACTAACACCAGTGAATTTGTATTTACTTATCAGGAAGAAGCAACTGCTGAAATTCATTTTGGACAACTAAAAGCCTATCTCTATGAGCTGAATGCATCGATAATGAAAGCAGGCGCATTTAAGACAGTGGCTGCGAAGTTTAACTTAGAGAAGTTACATGCCAACACTCACCTATATACTTCAGTAAAACTTATTAATGATTTTCCTGGACGGATGTTTAGTGTTAAGCACTTGATTAATTACAATAAAAAAGAGTTTAAACAATTGGGGATTAAGGAAAAAATAAATGTGTCAACCAGAAACTTTCCCGATACCCCTGAACAGATTAAAAAGAAACTCGGATTACAAGATGGTGGTGATTACTACCTATTCGGATTTACGGATATCGATAATAAAAAGAAGCTGGCTATTTGTACTAAAGTGAGTAAATCTTAGTCAGTACTTCATAGATTACAAAAAAGAGCAAAGCTGCAAAGCCATAAACCTTGATCACCTTCTTTCGATTTTGCCTGTCCTCCCACCACAGCATATACCACGGTCTAAATAAACCAATGAGCAAAAACAGGAGGCTGACAAAACAAGCCGCAAGACTTATGTCTGCAAATAATTGCATCTTATTTATCTTAGATGTTAGAATTCATTATCGATATCATGGAAGTTACTATTTACGATGCATTAAAAAAACGAATTGAATCCTTTACTCAAATATCGGATGTCGAATGGGCTGATTTCTCTTCGAAATGGAAACTTAAGGAGTTCGATAAAGACGAATATGTATTAAAAGCAGGGCAAGTAGAAAAATATTTCTATTTCATTTATGAAGGTTGCCACAGACTTTTTGGAGATAAAGAAGGGGAGGAAATTAACGTTGGCTTTTCTTATAATAATGAATTTTCAGGTGTTTACGATTCATTTTTGGCTCAGCAACCTTCCGAAACCTATCTTCAATCTATTTCAAAGAGTGTAACGCTTCGAATTACCTATGATGATTTGATGGCTCAATTTGATAAGTACAAAAGTGTGGAGCGCTGGGGGCGTGAGTTTAATGCAGCTATGCTTATTCTAATGGCCAGAAGGCAGGTGGAATCTAGATCTTACAGCGCAGAAGAAAAATACACCAGATTAATGAACCAGAGCCCACATATATTTCAGATAGTACCATTAAAGTACCTTGCCTCTTATCTGGGTATGACACCTGAAACACTAAGTAGGTTAAGGAAGAAAGTTAAATAGACGAACTTGATTTAGATCAATTCAGCTCACAGAGCATCTTACTAGTTTTGTCAAAAACAAACGAATAATGGCAACATTCAACAAACAGGAATTTATTGATTCCATGTTAAATAAAATAGACGAACAAAAGACCTTTATTAATAAAATAAACAAACAGCCTCAGGAAAATTTAACTAAAAAGGCAGATGAGAAAAGCTGGAATGCCCTGGAATGTGTAGACCATATGAATAAGGCCATGAGTTTATACACCGATCAAATGAAACCACTCAAGTTAATAGAAGGCGTTGAAGAGGAGGTGAAAATTGGATGGAAAGGAAAGTTCTTCGCTGAGGGTATGCGCCCAAAAGGTGAAAAGATATCCTATAAAATGCCTACAACAAAAATCTTTATTCCTGCTTCTAAAACAGCCGATGAAACACTAAATTCTTTTCTTCAAACTTTGGAGTGGTCAAAAGAATTTTTGGAATCTAACCGCTCAAAAGAATGGAAAGGGAAAAAGGTTACTTCGGCATTGGGGCCATTGGTAAAGTTTAATCTGGCAGAGGCCTTTAATTTTTTACTTGCTCATAATGAAAGACATATCCTCCAAGCGCAAAAAGCTATGAATAGCTAGAAGAATCTCTACGATCTTTAGGGTATTTGGCTACATTTGCAGCCCAATTTAAAAGGAACTGTTGGAAGCCAAAGAATTATTAAAGCTTTACAAAGCTGATGGCATCGTCCAAACATTCGCTGAAAAAACCAAAGCGAACCAGGAGCAGTACATCCAATTAAAAAAAATTACAGGAAGTTTAGATGCCATTTTGGTGGCTTGTGCATACCAAACAAATCACCAAAATCACCTAATTATTTTGCACGACAAAGAGGAGGCTGCCTATTTTCATTATGATTTGCAGAACCTTCTCGGGGGTAAAGAAGTTCTTTTTTTTCCTACTTCTTATAAAAGGCCATATGAGTTTGAAGAAACAGAGAATGCTAATGTCCTTATGCGGGCTGAGATTCTTAACCGGGTAAACCACAAAGCATCATCAGGCGAAATAATAGTTACTTATCCCGAAGCCCTTACTGAAAAGGTGATCAATAAAAAGTCGCTTTCTAAGAACACATTCAGTGCTAAAGTGGGTGAGCAAATTGACATCGAATTCTTTAGTGAGCTTCTTACCACTTACGATTTTGACAAGACTGATTTTGTGTATGAAGCAGGCCAGTTTGCGGTAAGAGGAGGAATTTTAGATGTGTTCTCATACGCACATGATTTGCCGTATAGAATAGAGCTTTTTGGTAATGAAATTGAGAGCATAAGAACGTTTGACCCTAATAGTCAACTATCTGTTGATAATGTAAAGGAAATTAATCTAATCCCGAATGTACAGACCAAACTTGTGCATGAAGAGCGGCAAGGATTTATAGATTTCCTTCCCAATAACACCAAAGTTTGGTACAAAGACTATCAGCATACGCTGGATATTATTGATGCGTATTTTGATAAAGCTTCACAAAACTTTGGAGACATACTGGAAGAAAGTGGCAAAACTCAGGTAGTGCTTAACCCCGAAGATTTATTTGAGAACTCTAAAACCTATAAGAGTCAGCTAAAGGAAATTACTCAAATTGAGTTTGGCAATCGGTTTTACTTTAAAAATGCCGATGTCATCGAGTTTGATTCTGAACCTCAACCTTCCTTCAATAAAAACTTTGAGCTTTTAGTAAAAAATGTGAGTGAAAACCAAACGCAAGGGTTCACCACACTAATTGCATCTGATTCTCAGCGCCAGCTAGAAAGATTGGAAGATATCTTTGAGGAGATCGATTATCAAACCAAATTTCAAGGGTTCAATATCAGTTTACGGGCTGGCTTTATTGATAAAGTTTTAAAAATTGCCTGCTACACTGATCATCAAATATTTGAGAGATTTCATCGGTATAAAACCAAAGACAAGCATTCTAAATCAAAGGCGCTAACGTTAAAAGAGCTAAAAACATTACAGCCTGGAGATTTTGTAACCCATATCGACTATGGTATAGGAAAGTTTGCCGGTATGGAACGGCAGGAACATGATGGCAAAGTTCAGGAGTCTGTACGTTTAATATATCGTGATGATGACTTGCTGTATGTGAGTATTCATTCACTCCACAAAATATCAAAGTATTCAGGCAAAGAAGGAACACCTCCATCAATTAGTAAGCTCGGCTCACCTGAATGGGAGAATAAAAAGAAAAAGGCGAAGAAGCAGGTGAAGGATATCGCTAAAGACTTGATTAACCTGTACGCTAAAAGAAAGCAAGCACCCGGTTTTGCTTATTCCAAAGACAGCTTCCTACAGGCAGAGTTGGAGTCATCTTTCATTTATGAAGATACTCCCGATCAGGCAAAAGCCACCGCTGATGTGAAAGAAGATATGGAGCAGGCGCACCCGATGGATAGGCTTGTTTGTGGAGATGTAGGCTTTGGAAAAACAGAAGTGGCAATACGAGCAGCTTTTAAAGCAGCAACTGACAATAAACAAGTGGCAGTGTTGGTGCCAACTACCATTTTGGCGATGCAACATTACCGAACGTTTACTGAACGACTTGGTGATTTGCCGGTGAGGGTTGAATACATTAATAGATTCAGGTCGCCACAAGCCATAAAGGAAACACTTAAAAGAGTGGCCAGTGGAGAAACGAGCATTTTAATAGGCACTCATAGAATTGTTGGCAAAGATGTGAAATTCAAAGACTTGGGCTTAATGATTATTGATGAGGAACAAAAGTTCGGTGTGAAGGTGAAAGAAAAGCTGAAAGAAATGCGTGTGAATGTGGATGCTTTAACATTAACAGCTACTCCGATACCAAGAACTCTGCATTTCTCATTAATGGGGGCTCGGGATTTAAGTGTTATTTCAACACCTCCGCCTAACCGTCAACCTGTTACTACTGAGATACATACATTCAACGAGGTAGTGGTGAGAGATGCCATCAGCTTTGAATTGCGTAGAGGCGGCCAGGTATTCTTTGTTCACAACAGAGTAAGTGATATTGAAAGTGTAGGTAATATAATTCTTCAATTGGTGCCCGATGCCAGAATTGGTATTGCACATGGGCAAATGGATGGCCAGCGTTTGGAGAAGACCATGATGAAGTTTATAGAAGGGGAGTATGATGTTCTTATCTCTACCAACATTATAGAATCAGGGTTGGATATACCAAATGCCAATACCATAATTATTAATCAGGCACATATGTTTGGCTTATCTGACCTTCATCAAATGCGAGGGCGTGTTGGTAGAAGCAATAAAAAGGCCTTTTGTTATTTGCTTACTCCACCAACAATAGGGTTGTCGTCAGAGTCGCGTAAAAGGTTGGGTACATTGGAAGAATTCTCTGATCTAGGAGATGGATTTAAAGTGGCCATGAGAGATTTGGATATTCGTGGTGCCGGAAATCTACTTGGTTCGGAGCAGAGTGGGTTCATTTCTGACTT
>NZ_JAVJUY010000312.1:0-7770 GCF_040220315.1 Fulvivirga sp. | reverse complement strand
TGACTTAGTTGTTGAGGTTGATTTAGTTCAAACCGCGACAGGTAACACAAGTACTGGACAAACTCCATTGTATGCTGGACCTGCCGATCCTGCTGGTATGGTAAATGGAACCACTCCTATCGCTAGATATGGATTTGATGTGAATTCTAACAGAATAGTTAAAGTACAAGGTTTTGCAATAGGTGCTGAGTATTCATTACCAAAAGGCTACCAAATTGCTGCAAACGTAAGTTATAATGAATTACTGGATGCCGATGTTCTAAGAGATGCTGGTTTCAGAGCGCAATTTAATACACCTGAATACAGATATAATATTAAATTCGCCAATAGAAAAGTAACTGATAAGTTAGGATTCTCAGTGAACTACAGATGGCAGGATGCTTTCTTGTGGGAGTCTTCTTACGGTGTAGGTGTTGTACCTGCATTTGGAACATTTGATGCTCAAGTAAGTTATAAGCTTTCAAACTTAAAATCAATACTCAAAGTAGGTGGTTCAAATATTACGAATGAAAGATATACTACTTCATTCGGTAACCCGCAATTAGGTGCCATCTATTATGTAAGCATCACGTTTGATCAATTCTTCAATTAATAAATAGGAATACAAATGAAAAATATTAAATATATATTTTACACTTTATTGAGTGCATCTGTTTTAATTACCTCATGTGATTCAGAAGATGACTTAATCGATGAACGATTGGCAGAAAATCCAATTGTAGATCCAAATTACAACCCGGGGAGTTTAGATATTTCTAACTATGTTGCAGTAGGGAATTCACTTTCAGCTGGATTCGCAGATGCAGCCTTATTTCCTCAAGGTCAAATGTTTTCATTTCCGAATATTATAGGTGAACAGTTGCAAAAATCAGGTGGCAATGCCTTTGTTTATCCAGATATTACTTCTGGCAATGGTTTTGGAGGATTAGATGATGATGGGATGCCTGAAGGAAGATCGTTCATAAGTCTAGAAATTGCTTTAGCCGCTTTAGCAGGAGACCCGGATGCAGAATTGGGAGATGCTATTCAAAATTCTTCAGGAACAGCTTTGAACACTTCAAGCACAACGGGTAGTAGTTTGAATAATTTTGGAGTACCTGGAGCCAGAGTAATTGATCTCGGTGTGAATGGCTATGGAGCAGCTAACCCATTTTATGGTGCATTTCAATCTTCAGCAAGTGCGTCAATACTAGAGGATGCAGTAAGTGCAAACGGTACTCTATTTAGCCTATGGATAGGCTCCAATGATGTTTTAGGTTATGCAACTTCTGGTGGAGTTAAGGGTGAAGCATTTAACCCAACTGATCCTCAAACAATAACGGATGCCGCCACTTTCCAAGCCGCTTATAGTGCCGCTTTAGATGCACTAACTGCCAATGGAGCTGAAGGAGTAGTATTAAATGTTCCTCCAGTTACTATTATTCCATTTTTTCAAATCGTAACTCAACTTGGTGGTGGTATTAACTTAATTCCACTCACAGAACAAGCACAAGTTGATGCTTTAAACGGAGCTTATGCGGCATATAATGGAGCGCTGGATGCTGCTGCAGCCGGAGCATTTGGTCCAAATTTTACAATTACAGCCCAAGAAGCCGCTTTTCGTAAAATCACATGGCAACTAGGTGCCAATCCGCCAGTTTTAATGGATGAATCTTTGACTGATCTTTCATTGGTAGACCCAGCCTTGGTTAATATGCGACAAGCCCAAGTCGACCCTACAACAGGTGCCACTGATTTATTCCCTTTGACTGCGCTTGCAGTTATTGGCACAGAAGCAGTTCCAGGGGTTGTTGAATCAACAATAGGTACAGGAGTACCAATTGAAGATCAATATACACTCACGTTAGATGAACAAGTTAATGTAATAACTGCATATGCTACTTTCAATGGAATAATTGCAGCAGAAGTCGCAGCGAGACCCAATGTACATATGGTAGATGTTGGTCCGCTATTCGCTGATATTTTTGGACTGTCCCCAGCACAAGCCGCTGGCCTTGCTCTTAGCACAGATGCACAAGCAGCTGCTGATGGCTCATTAGGAATTGATATCAATGGATTTAACATGGTTCCACTAAGTCTAAGTCAAGAAGAATTGTTTAACAGTATTTGGTCTACAGATGGTGTACATCCTAATGCAAGGGGAGCAGCTATTGTAGCTAATGAAATAATTAAAAAATTAAATTCAACATTTAATGCAAATATTCCTACCGTCAATCCATTGGATTACCCTGGAATTAATGCACTATAAGTTTTAATCCATTTACACTAGAAAAGGCCATCAATTTTAAATTGATGGCCTTTTCTATTATTCCTATCCTGAACTAATAAAAATGAAATAGAAAGAAACTATTCAATACTGTTAATTATCAATCAAAAAGATTAATTTGACATTGAATGCTATCCGGCAATTGAATGAGTAAACTCCTTACATTTCTCATATTAATCCTTTACACCTCTACTCTTTTGGCTCAAAGTAATGAAGAGAGCTTACGTATCTCTGAGTTATATGATCTACTGCCTGTTAAAAATAGCCTATACGGCAAAGAAGTACTCATCTATGATTACAAACTAAACAACAGAAGCATTATTAAAGATAGCTCGCTTATTACTCAAATATCTATTCTAGAGCCGGAATTTAAGGCCTCTACATTTAGTTATGACACCAATGGTTTAGATGTTGTTAAATACGAACACAGCAATGGAAAAAAGCAACCCGTTCAGCTATTTACATTAAACGAGCAACACAAAGTACTTGAGTCATCCAATGTAGATGACAACATGAAAGTGCTTTCGAAAACTTTTTATAAATATGAGCATGACAAATTGGTGACAGAGGAAGCATATACCGGCTATGCATACCTGGATGAGCCCAGAAGATTTTCTCTCATCACCTATAAATACGACAGCAACACCTTGCTGGAACGATCCAAAAAGTATAGCCTTAATGGTACCAATTGGGTTCAAACGTGGTGGAGTAAGTACGATGAAAATGGTAACGAAATACTTTTAGAAGAAAGTGAAGGTGATATTACAATCATGTACTCTAACGAATTTGACAAGGGAAAATTAATTAAGAGTACAATACAAAAAACGAATGAGAAGCCAGTCATCAGGGAAATTAAATATAATAAAAACGGGCACCCATCATCAGTTTATCTCTATCATAAGAAGAATAACAAACCTATCCGTCTTACTAAGTATTTCTATCGCTAAAAAGGTTCACTAAGCTCGATACCCATTAATAAATTTTGTCGTTGCAACCATGCCATTGAAATGGACACGTCTTTTGTCGGTTCATAAAACGCCTTGGAATTTAGAATAAAATGTACGCCACAAAAAAAGGGACACTTTTGAGAGTGTCCCTTTGTAGCCCGTAGGGGAATCGAACCCCTGTTACCAGGATGAAAACCTGGCGTCCTAACCCCTAGACGAACGGGCCATCTTTGTTTAGGAGGTGCAAATATATTACCACCTTTTAATTTTGCAAAACCTTAGTCTCAATTTTTTCGAATATTTTTTTCTTGTTGTTTCTCAACTCAAAATATAAGAATCAAGATTAAATCGTAAGTGCCTGATAATTAATGAGTTTTATATAGGTTATTGGTTTTAATAGACCTACATTGTTATTATACACAAACAATCAGAACTATGAAAAAACTATTAATCACAAGTCTGTGCCTTGCATCGCTATGTGCATTCGCTCAAGACAAAGAAGAAAGTTATGTCATGTATGAAATGATTACCCTTCAAATGAATGGTAAGGATAATGGCAAACTACAACAAGCGATGAAAGCACACAATGATGCTTTTCATAATAAGGAAGGACAAAAAGCAAGAGTCTGGGCAATTAATTCTGGACCAAACGCAGGAAAAACAGTTTGGATGATGGGGCCACTTACTTTCGCAGATCTTGATAACAGACCCCAAGGAAAAAATCACGATGATGACTGGAAAAACGTAGCCATTCATGTCGAATCTTTAGTTTCAGTTGAATACTGGCAAAGGGATGATGAATTGTCAGTAGTTAAGGATAAAGAGGCAAAAAATTTATACGTGAGGTTTAGTAACGTATCAGATGAAACTGGTTTTTTGACAAGGGATTTTATGGAAAAAGTGAGTGCTGTACAAAAAGCATTGGATAGAGATCATTCCTGGACAGTTTGGGATAATCAATTTCGCCAAGGAAACCGTGGTAGACATATGGCAACAGCCGGTGGCTTCGACAAATGGGCTGAGCTTGATGAAGACTGGGGTTTTAAAAATAAGTTTATAGAAATTTACGGGGAAGATAAATGGGTGACCTTCTGGAGAACTGGTGATTTGATATTTACAGACCAATGGGATGAGACCTGGACGTATATGCCAGAAATGAGTTCCAAATAATATCAATAGCTATAGAAAATGTAAGGGCGGGATCATATTCCGTCCTTTTCTATTTAATCGATTTAAAAATATTGGTTTTAGAAACGGCATCTCGTAGTTTTGCAACCTCAATGAAAGACTAACTATTTAACCCTCAATAAACATGACAAAAGTAGCAATAAACGGTTTTGGTAGAATCGGTCGATTGGCTTTCAAAGCATTACTGGAAAAGAGCAATGTAGAAGTAGTAGCCATTAATGACCTAACAGATACAACTACACTAGCGCACTTATTGAAATATGATTCTGTTCATGGCAGATTCAATGGTACTATTGAAGTTACTGCCGATGGCTTCAACGTAAACGGAAAGGCCATAAAAGTAACAGCAGAGCGCGACCCTTCTAACCTACCCTGGTCATCTTTAGGTGTTGACATCGTTCTTGAATCTACAGGTTTCTTTGTTGATAAGGAAGGAGCATCTAAGCACATAACTGCCGGAGCGAAAAAAGTAGTTATCTCTGCGCCAGCGAAAGGAGACATACCTACCGTTGTTTTAGGTGTAAATGATGATATATTAACCGGAAGCGAGACGATTATGTCTAACGCCTCTTGTACAACTAACTGTCTTGCCCCAGTTGCTAAAGTATTAAACGATAAATTTGGAATTGAAAAAGGGTTTATCACCACCATACATGCTTATACTTCCGACCAAAATTTGCAAGATGCGCCTCACAAGGATTTAAGAAGAGCAAGGGCCGCAGCAATTAATATGGTACCAACAACAACAGGTGCCGCAAAAGCGGTTGGTCTGGTCTTGCCTGACCTAAAAGGCAAACTAGATGGTAATGCTGTTCGTGTACCAACTCCTACAGGTTCTCTCACTGACCTTGTATGCGTGCTTAAAAAAGAAGTTACTGCAGCAGAAATTAATGCGGCAATAAAAGAAGCGGCCAATGGAGCAATGAAGGGAATTTTGGAATATACTGAAGATCCAATTGTATCTACAGATATTATAGGTAACCCTCATTCATCAATTTTTGATTCTCAAATGACTTCTGTCAATGGAAATTTGGCAAAAGTTGTTTCTTGGTATGACAATGAAGCTGGATACTCGAACAGAGTGGCGGATTTGATCGCTAAAATCGGCTAATTATATAATTGAATAATTTCGGAGGCCATTCCTTTACGGGATGGCCTTTTTTATTTCAGCATTGGCAAGGTTGTTTTTATACCATACGTTAAGTACCACCCCTACAATCATCACCGTCATTCCCAAATAGGTCATTAAATTAAAGGTCTCTTCAAAAAAGACATACCCGAAGCCAAGTGCGTAAATTAAACCTAAGTATTTGAGGCTGGCAATTTTAGAAAGTTCTTCTGCCTGATATGCCTTGGTCATAAAATATTGGGCTACTTGTGTAAATACTCCCACAAGTAGTAAAATAAACCACTCGGAACCATGTGGTTTGTACCAGTCAAAAGCCGAGATTAAGCCAGTTACAGGAAGCGTTACCAAAGGAAAATAAAAAACTATGACCAAAGGGTGTTCGGTTTGTTTTAGTTTTCTAATGAAATTATAGGCTAAACCAGAAAAAAATGCCGAAACAATACCAATAGCAAATAAAGAAGGTGTGATACGAGGATCAAACCCTTTGACCAAAATTACCCCGGAAAAAGCGAGCAGGTAAAAAATCCATTGCCAGGGTTTCACTTTTTCTTTCACAATGTAAATTCCCAATATCGAAGAAAAAATTGGAGACAAAAACTGAATGGTAACTGCACTGGCAAGTGGTATTAGTTGCAAAGTGGTAAAGTATAAAATAAGTGCCACGGCCCCACATACGCCACGTAAAAGCAGCACTTTTTTATTTTTACCCCAGATGTTAACACTTTGGATTCTTAAAAAGAAAAAGCTTAGAAATAATGAAACTACTGATCTAAAGAACACAATTTCTACAGCCGGGATATCCGGCACCATCTTCACAAACACATTCATGAGTGAGAAAAAAAATGTAGCCAGCAGCATGTATCTTACGCCTGATGTAAACATTTGGCAAATAACTTTTATTTTGGTGTATCAGGAAACTATTAACTAACTTATATTGTCATGCATCCAGTTCTTTTTGAAATAGGAGATCTTTTCACCATCTACTCTTATGGATTTTTTATTGTTGTTGGTGCAATAGCGGGCATCATTTACGTAGCATATCAAACCAGAAAAAATTATAACACAAATTTTGATACTATCAACTCACTCTTTTTGCTGTTACTTATTTCTGCAATCTTTGGCGGTAAAGTGTTTCTTTTTTTTGAAAACCCTTCTTATTACGCTGATAATTTCTCAAAGCTACTGACAGGTAAAGGTTTCGTTTTTTATGGGTCTTTGCTGTTTTGTATTCCTGCTATGCTTTACTTCTTTAAGAAAAAAGGACTGCCTGTGTTACCCATGTTAGATATTATGGCAATAACCACATGCATAGTTCATTTTTTTGGCAGAATTGGTTGTTTTATGGCGGGATGCTGCCATGGAATTGAATGGCACGGCCCGTTAGCAGTTACATTTACTAATCCGGTCTGCCTTGCTCCTTTAAATACACCGCTTCATCCCACACAATTATACAGCGCCTTAATGATTGGCTTGATTGGATTAACCCTGCTACTATTAAAAAACAGAAAGTCCTTTGATGGCCAGGTCTTCCTCTCCTATTTAATACTTTATGCCATTGGCAGATCAGTTATTGAAGTTTTCAGAGGCGACATAAGTAGAGGGTATGTTATCGAAGATTGGGTATCTCACTCACAATTTATTTCATTTCTGGTTATATCGGCTTCTTTGTATTTTTATATACGGCTTAGTAAGAAATAAAAGTATTCATGCTCAGTTATTATAAAATACTTGGTGTTGAGCAGCATGCTTCATCCGATCAAATAAAGAAAGCATACAAGTCATTAGCCTTAAAATATCATCCTGATAAAAATGGCGGGAATAAGGAGTTTGAAGAACTATTTAAACTTGTTAATACTGCCTATCAGGTTTTGATGGATGATAACAAACGCAGAAGGCATGACCTGGACATAGCATATACTACACGCACGCAAGAAGTATACTCTACCAACCGTCAGAGTAAGGAAAAAGAAGAAAGGACAGTTTATAATAGGTATGGAAAATTTGATTGGCGCAAAGCACCTAAGTATAAAACAGCCCCCATTTATAGAGTGGATAAAAACTATTATAGAAATGTGGTTATTTCTCTGTGCGCCATGGTATTTATGGCAGTTCTAACGTTAGCCTATACCAAAATTGATGAACATATTACGGCCAAAGAAAAAATAGAAAGAGAAGCAGCCATTGCACTTCAAATTAAAAGGGCCGAACAACTATTCAACAACAAACACTATCGTTCCGCA
>NZ_JAVJUY010000311.1:0-1834 GCF_040220315.1 Fulvivirga sp. | reverse complement strand
TAATCATTCACACGCAATCGTTCCCCGGCTGGGATTCCTTCACCGCCATGTTCTCCCATCTGAATTTCGTCAAGGACCACCACCAGAAAGTCACCCACGTGGCCCTTGTCACAGACTCCATCATTGGCGAATTCGCCGAGCAAATAGCCAGTCATTTCATCGCGGCTGAAATCAAGGTTTTTTCCTACGACGAACTGGAACAGGCAAAGCAATGGATCGATGAGGATGGATGCGCGTAATTGTTCCGCAACCATTGAATTTCAGTATTGCCGCGAGGAAACTACGTGTGTGAGAGGGTTGTAGGAAGCGATTCGAACGTTCAGTCCTCAATACTAAGTTAAATATAAGCCGTTTAGTATGGAGAGAAGTTATGGCACTAGAAACCTTTGATGATGTTCTTAGCGCTATTAAAAAAAATAGGGGTAAGCGTCAATTTCATCTTTATCTCGGGAATGGTTTTAGTATGGCTTATGATCCTAAGATTTTTTCATATAATGCATTGCATGATTTTATAACGAACCTGAAAGATGAAGATTTATCGAAAATATTAGGTGTTATTGAAACTAAGAACTTTGAGATTATCATGCAACAATTAGACAGCTTCTCAACTTTGATAAGTGTTTTTGGTGCAGATAAGGCATTAAAAGAAAAAGTAGATGCTGCAAGCGCTAAACTAAAATCAAGCTTGCTAGATGCGGTTAAAGCCCTACACCCAGAGCACGTATTTAAGATACCTGAAAAAAATAGCGAAGCATGTTCAAATTTTCTGAATACATTTATCAATACAGGAGGAAATGTTTTTTCGACAAACTATGATTTATTACTTTATTGGGTCTTGTTAAGAACCAGAATAGTTAACCATATTGATGGCTTTGGTCGTGATCTTTTGAATGCAGAAGAAGTGGAAAAAGGAGAAGAACAAGATTGGTCTGAATTGATATGGGGAAAACATAAATCCGAGCAAAATATATTTTATTTGCATGGTGCGCTTCCTTTTTTTGATACGGGTGTAGAAATTATTAAAGAAGAGTATGATGGAGTTAATTATTTATTAGAGAATATTGGTTCAAGAATGGATGCCGGAGCATACCCTGTTTTCGTAACCGCAGGTAATGGCAGAGAAAAACTTTCTCATATTATGCATAACCATTATCTATCATGGTGCTACGATAATTTATGAAACATTGAAGGAAGCTTGGTGACATTTGGTTTCAATTTTGGAGAATATGATGAGCATATCATTGAGGCAATTAATCGAGCTGCAAAAGATGGGAGAAAAGTACCGAATAAACTGTGGAGTATATATATTGGTGTATATTCTGATGAAGATTTAAAACATATTGAAGAAATTAGTCATAAGTTTAAATGTAAGGTGCATATATATGATGCAAAGTCAGTAAATGTATGGAATGTTTAGCGAAACTTCAAACTAATTAAATCTAACTTGGCTCCCTCATCGTCACAAACTCTTCCGCCGCAGTTGGATGTATACCAATCGTTGAATCAAACACCTTCTTGGTCGCACCGGCCTTAATTGCAATACCAATACCCTGGATGATCTCGCCGGCATCGGGGCCAAGCATGTGAACACCTACGACCCGGTCGGTTTTCCTGTCCACGATCATTTTCATGAAGGTTTTTTCATCACTTTCGGTGAGTGACAGCTTCATCGGTGTAAATTTCGACTTGTAGATATCGACATCACCGTAAAGTGTCCGTGCTTCTTCTTCCGTTAATCCCACGGTGCCCAGGTTCGGTTGGCTGAAGACGCAGGTCGGGATATCGTTGTAATCCACTTCGCCATCCTGGCCTCCGTACAAGCGTCGTGCCAGTA
>NZ_JAVJUY010000310.1:0-5950 GCF_040220315.1 Fulvivirga sp. | reverse complement strand
TGGCAATGTGCACAAGCAACAACTTGATTTAATCTTATATTCGAATTGTGTCTTATAGAAAGTAGCTAAGACTTTATAACATACCGCATTAATATTCATACCTGCCCCTACAGAAGCCAGTATAACCACATCTCCCGTTCTTAATTCATGCTCTTCCATCTTTCCTTTTCTCACTAAATCCAGCAATGTTGGCACAGTAGCTACAGAGCTATTCCCTAGCTTATGAATACTCATTGGCATAATACCATCAGGCAAGTCTTTTTTGTCAAATAATCTATAGAATCGCTTAATGATACCTTCATCTAGTTTTTCATTGGCTTGATGGATAAACACCTTTTTCACTTCTTCAATTGCAACCCCAGCCTTATCTAAGCAGTCCTTCATGGCGGCAGGAACATGAGTTATTGCATATTCATATACTTTTCGCCCATTCATTTTAATAAACCTAACCCTTGGGTCTGATTCCGGGAAGTTGGATTTGCCCATATACAAATAGTCTAATTCTTCTTCACAATGAGCCAAAACGGAATGTGATAATATGCCACTATTACTCTCAGGCTTACCTTCAACAATACAGGCACCCGCACCATCGGAAAATATCATACTATCCCTGTCGTAAGGATCCAACACCCTCGATAAAGTTTCAGTGCCTATAACCAGGCATTTCTGAGCCACACCGGCTTTAATATAAGTATCTGCTTGTATAACCCCCTGCACCCATCCAGGGCAACCAAATAGAATATCATAAGGAATGCATTTTGGATTCTTTATTCCTAATTCATGCTTAATTCTCGATGCCAACGAAGGCATAGCATCCGATTGGTTGGTGTGTTTAACTACATCACCAAAATTATGGGCAACAATAATTTGATCAATCGTCTCCGGATCAACCCCTGAATCAGATATTGCCTCTTTAGCTGCTAAAGCTCCAATACATGAAGCATTCAAATCTTCGTTGGCGTACCTTCTCTCTTCAATTCCCGTAATATGCTGAAATTTTTCAATCACCTCCAAAGGGGCTTTATCAATCTTTTCATGATTTGGAAGGTAAAAATCGTTAGCAGTAAAATCCCTGTTCGTTTTAGTTATTTGAGGGATGTAAGACCCGGTTCCGGTAATAATGGTTTTGTGCATAACAAACGCTTGTTAGGTAAAAAATGCAATTTCAACTTAGAAATAAACAACGAATATACTCTAACAAGTGGAGTTACCACCATAGATTCTGTATTAATTATGAATCTACTCTTAAATTATCGCTGGGATTGGTTAAAGCCGCTTTCAATGAACTGTAACCAACACTTAATACAGTAAAGATTAGAATGATGGCTACTGCCAGTATGAGCACCCATGTCTGAATTTGCACCCTGTAAGCGAAGCCATTTAACCAACCATCTAATAATAGATAGGCAATTGGCAAACCTATTGCGGCAGCAAGCGCTACCAGTTTTAGAAATAATTTAAACTGAATTGAAACCAGTTCATTGATCGTTGCTCCCAACACTTTGCGAATGCTGATTTCTTTTAGTTTGGTTTCAGCCAAAAATGCAGCCAGTCCATATAACCCCAGGCAGGCAATAAATATGGAGAACCCGGAAAAGTATGCCACCATTTTAGCTGTTTTTTCTTCTGACGCATATAACTGATCAAACCTATCTCCCAAAAAGTAATAACTAAACTCTTCATCCTTGTTTATCTGCTTCCATTGTGACTCTATCTTGGCCAGTGTTTTATCTAAATCGTTAGTTGCTACCCTTACCGCAAGTTTGGTAAACCAGCTTGGGTGTTTGTATAGCATCAATGGACGCACTGCCGTATGCAACGATTCAAAATGAAAATCTTTAACCACGGCCACCACTCTCAAAGGCTCTTCTAAATGACCAATTTCAATCTCAGAGCCAACAGGATTGGCAAGCATATAATGCTTCACGAATGACTCATTGACTACCACCGATTTTTCATCTAGTTTTTTTGCTTCGCCATCAATGACTTTTATATCCAATGAATTAATGTAGGCATCATCAACAGCCATAAGGTTTATGAGCTCAAAATCTACATCCATTCCTTTGGGTTTAGTTCTCCAGGAGTTTAATGACTCAAAGGGTAAATCGCTGGCAGAACTTATAGAAGTTACTGCCGGAATTTGGTTGAGTGCATTTTTTAAAGGTTCACGGTTTTCTCTTGTGGTGCTATTCTTTAGTTGTAAGGCAACTACTCCTTCTATATCTGTTCCTAAATCTTTTGTCTGTATGTAATTTAACTGTTGATAGATAATAGTTGCTCCGGCTATTAAAACAATGGCGATTGCAAATTGCAATACAACCAGTACCTGCCTGAAACCTCCGGCCATTTTAGAATCTCCCTGAGAAGATTGCCCTTTCAAAATTTTAATAGGCTCAAAAGAAGACAGTATAAAAGCCGGAAATGAACCCGCTACAAGTCCAACAAATAGAACAATCATAACCAAGGCTGGTAATGACAAAAACAATTCTCCCAACCCGATAGATTTACCTGTAAAATCATTGAAAAAAGGTAGTATGGTAGCTATTAGAAAAACAGCTAGTATGAGTGATAGAAAAGTGATCAATAATGATTCTCCTAAAAACTGCCTGATCAAAGAACTCCTGTGAATTCCCAACACCTTCTTCACACCTACCTCTTTGGCACGCCACATCGATCGGGCCGTTGAAAGATTGATAAAATTAAAGCAGGCGATTAGCAATATCAGTACAGCAACTGCGCCTAAAATACTGAGTAATTCAAAATCACCATTTTGTTCCAGCTCGCTTGATAAGTTAGAATGCAAGTGAATATCTTCAATATTTTGACTGAAAAATCGCACGTTAAAGGCATTAAGGGCATCTCCTGGGCCATGCGTATGTGCCATTTGGTTAATAGCTTCATCAAATTCATCTGCTTTTACCCCATCATTCAATTTTGCATAGTTGTAGACCCAAACATTTCCCCAATGCTCAAACATACTCTGGCCATACACTTGCCTGGAGGTTTCCATAGACAGCAGATAGTTAAAATGAAAGTGCGCTTTTTCAGGAAATCCTTCTACAATGCCCGTTACCTGATATTCAAGGTCATTTACTTTGATTAACTTACCAATTGGATTCTCAGAACCAAATATTTTATTACTCGACTCTTTCGTAAGAACAATTTTGTTGGCGCCAACAAGCGCCTCATTTTTATTACCTTTCAGTAAGTTGATTCCAAAAACATCAAAGAATTCATTGTCAGCAAAATGTGCATTCTTTTCCCTAAATATCTTATCGCCATTTTCAATCTTCGCTTCTATTCGCTGCGAGAATTGTGTTAATTGTTTGATTTGAGATAGGTTTTCCCGCATCAGTACTCCCAGCTGGAAATTGTTTGCTGCGTGATATGACTTATCTCCACCTTGACCGAACTCTCTAACTACTCTGTAAATTCTGTCAGAATCCGGATAAAACTTGTCATAAGAAAGTTCATCTTTTACATACAAATAGATAGTGAGGCAAGCTGCTAAACCAATTGCCAGACCCGCTATATTAATTGACGCATAAACTTTTCTTTTAATCAGGTTTCGGAAGGCTATTTTGAAAAACATAAGCTAATTGGTTGGTGGTGATCTTCTCTTTGACTCGCATAACCAGTTTTGGTTACACTTTAAAAAGACAGACTCCTCAACAAATGGTTGCTCGAACAAATTTCCAATAATTCATAATCCACCAAATGCAAACGTTAGCGATTAGAATAATTTTAATTAATGAATCATTATGTAACATATCATTTAATTTTTGCTTCATTTAATTACGATTATCGCATCAGATTCAAAATTTCATTAGATAAATATTGATTATATTTAATATGCTCCAATCAATGACGGCATTCCAAATTCATTGATTAAGGTTCTCTGAACAGATTAGTAACTATGAAAGGACTTTATATCCCCGAACTTGAACATGATTCATGCGGTATTGGCTGTATTGCCAATATAGATGGTCATGCTTCGTCAGATATTATTCAAGATGCGCTCACCATGCTCGAAAATATGGAGCACCGGGGCGGTACTGGTAGTGACCCTGATTCCGGTGATGGCGCAGGTATATTAATGCAAGTGCCCCATACTTACCTTTCAAACAAAACATTAGAGTTGGGATTTCAAATACCTGAATTTGGTAGCTATGGTGTTGGAATGATTTTCTTCCCCAGGGTAAAATCAGTGAGAGATGCCTGCAAGGATATGATGTCTGAAATAGCTAAGGAAATGGGTTTAACTGTCATCGGCTATAGAACAGTTCCTGTAAATCATACCATTCCAGGATCAGAATCGCGCAGAGTGGAACCTATTATTGAACAGGTATTTTTAAAACACGACACGGCCACCTTCGAAGAATTGGAAAGAAGGTTATTCCTCTTTAGAAATTATGCCACGCATAAAGTAAACTCAGAAGTGATAGGTAGTAATGGCGAATATTATCTCCCAAGTTTATCGCACAAAGTAATTATTTACAAAGGCCAGTTGCGAACCGATCAGTTGAGATCATACTATCTGGATTTGCAAAGCGAAGAACTAACAAGTGCTCTGGCAGTAGTTCATTCCAGGTTTTCAACCAATACATTTCCAAATTGGAAACTGGCTCAACCTTTCCGCTACATTGCCCACAATGGTGAAATAAATACTATCAAAGGAAATGTCACCAAAATGAAATCAAAAGAAGCCATCATGAAATCTGAGTTTTATTCTGATGAAGAGCTTCAAAAACTTTTGCCAATTACTAATCCTCAAAATTCAGATTCTGCCAACCTGGATGCCTTGGTAGAAATGCTCACTATCAATGGGAGAAGTCTCCCCCATGTAATGATGATGCTGGTGCCCGAAGCCTGGCAAGATAACAAGCTGATGAACAGAAAAAGAAAGGCTTTCTATAAATACCACGCCTCTCTCATGGAGCCCTGGGATGGCCCCGCAGCATTAATTTTTTCTGATGGAAACATGGTAGGTGCAACATTAGACCGTAATGGCCTTCGCCCATCGAGGTATTGTATCACAAAAGATGGCCGATTAATTATTTCTTCGGAAGCAGGAGCTTTGCCGGTTGACTTCTCCAATGTGGAAAAAAACGGTCGCATACAGCCAGGCAAAATGTTAATAGCTGATTTAAAAAAAGGAATAGTCAGGTATGATAACGAAATCAAAAAAGAAATAACCAATCAGCAGCCCTATGACGATTGGATTAATACACATCGAGTAAAACTTCGTCTGATTAAGGTGCAGAACTCAAATAATTCAAAAATTGATCCCAAAAAACTAAACACCCTACAACAAGCCTATGGCTATACATCAGAAGACTTAAAGTTGATTCTAAAACCCATGGCTGAAAAGGCAACTGAACCCATAGGTTCTATGGGTGCAGACACTCCTTTGGCGGTGCTCTCTAACCAGAGTCAGCATATTTCTAATTACTTTAAACAGCTTTTTGCCCAGGTGAGTAACCCGCCAATCGATCCTATTCGTGAGCGGATGGTAATGTCACTTTTTACCCGAGTTGGAAAAAGTCTGAACCTATTGGCGGAAACCCCTGAGCACACGAAACAAGTGCACATATCGCAACCCGTGCTTCTCAACTCAGACATAGAAAAGTTTAAGCAATTTGGAAAAATGGGTTTAGACTACGCAGTTTTAAACTCAACATTTAATGCTGATGGACTAACCGGCAGACTAGAGCAAGGCTTGGACGAACTCTGCACCATGGCAACCAAAGCTGTAAAAGAGGGTAAAAGTATTTTAATTATCTCAGATAAAGCTGTAAATGAAGACAGGGCTCCCATACCTTCTTTAATAGCTATTGGGGCAGTTCATCATCATTTGGTGGCTAATAATTTGCGTACCGAAGTAGGTCTTATTGTTGAAGCCGGTGATGTTTGGGAAACGCATCATTTTGCTACTATTATTGGCTATGGC
>NZ_JAVJUY010000309.1:0-5362 GCF_040220315.1 Fulvivirga sp. | reverse complement strand
GCTGTGGCGAAGAAAATGGAGATGTCAGATTTACTTGTATAAATTTCAATGAAGGTATCAAAGCAGATAAAATTAACCTTGCTGTTGTAAATGATACAGAATACCAAATTGATAATTTATTGTTTAAAGCTTCAAGTGGTGATTTTACACCAGCTTTTAATGGAGTATTTTCCGATTGGGTTTATGTTGGCGGACCTGAATTTATGCTTACACTGGCCTATGTACAGGATATAGTTTTTGAAATTAATGGTATTGAATATCACACAGGGTCAGAAATTCCTATGCAAGAAGGGCTCACATTTGAACTGGGCAATGCCTATCTCATAGTAATTAAAGGAGTAACGCCAGAAACCGGAGAAGTGGAAACTGAAATGGTATTTTGGACTGCTGGAGTATGTGATGACACACCAGAAGGTTGAAAGAACACTAATTAAAAAATCAAAAAAGTAAGAGCAATCCTCGGCTGAACACTCAGCTGGGGATTTGTCATAATGCTACTAATCTAAAAGATACTTCTGTACCCAATATGGAATGGTCTTAGAAAGGTATGTGATGTCGCTTCCTTTGTAAATTTCAAGAATGAGTTCTGGCTGTTTTCCGGAGTTATCCCAAATAAAGGTTCTGTATGTGTTTTTAGCCGCTTCTTTTAGTAATTTCAGGCTTTCATAATATCGCTTTTCGATTTTATCCTTCGGAACACTATGTCCTCCTTCTTTTACACGAAGATTAACACGTTCTATGTTAATTAATGGGTCTTTTGTGCTAATAAAGTACAGATATGTTTTGTACCCAATTTTGTTCGCTCGTTGTAATATCTCAATTTTTGATTTATGTGACATTACCGTTTCAAATGTTAGTTTTTTCCCTTCGGAAAGTAATACATGTCGTAAATAATCAGCCAATAGGGCGGCCTCATAGCCATACTCACTCTTCGAAGAATGAAATACTTTACCTTGCTCAAATTTTAGATCTATCGGAAAACCTGCATTAGCAGCTTTTTGAGTTAGAGAGTGTTTTTTTACGAACTTTTTGAATTCCTCGTTCGATATTTTGTCAATACCTGATTCTGTTAGGCTAATGTGTCCTGAAGTTTTTAGCTTCTTTTCAATAACATCGGCATTAACGTAGACACCAACGTCATAATTCTTTTGAATTTCTTTAATAATGGTACTTTTCCCGGATCCATTGGGTCCTCCAATTACTCTAAGGCGCCTCCCTTTAAGATAACTTTGCTCCAGTTCCAATTTCTACCGTTATGCTTTCATGCTCAACTCTGCCTACTTCAGTAATTTGGCCATCAGGATATTCTCGAACAATGATGCCATCTTTAAGGTAAGTTATGTATAAACCACTCTTTTTGGCTCTCGCAAGGCTTTTCTTCACTCCATTTTTTGCAACCTTATGTAGTTTAGAATAATGCTTTGGAGTTTCTTCAATATAAGATAGATATCTAGTTCTTTTTTTGCTCATGCTTTACAAACATAACAGTTTTACATTAAACATTAGTTCCTACTAAAGTTACGATTTCCCATACTCTATCTTCCTAATCTTCCACACAAACTCAGCCACAGGAGTTTTTACAATGGCTTCATCACCCACTTTTTTGTCTAGCAAGGCTTTGGCCATGGGAGAGTCCATCGAAATGTAGTCTGGGTTGCCAATAAGTTCTTCATACCCTACAATGCGCAGGCGTTTGTACATGCCTTTATCATTTTCAATTTCTACCCAGGCACCGAATGATACTTTTCCATCCTGGCTGGGGTGGTAGCTGATCACTTTAAAGTCATCGATGCATTTACGGAGGTAAAGCACGCGGCTATCAATTTGTCGCAGGCGCTTTTTGTTATAGTGGTAATCGGCATTTTCAGAGCGGTCGCCCAGGCTGGCTGCCCAGTTTACTTTGTTGGTGATGTCAGGGCGCTCTACTCGCCAAAGGTGATCTAATTCTTCCTTTAGCTTTTCCATTCCTTCCGGGGTGATTAACTGTGATCTCATGCTTTTGCAATGCTATAAAAAAGGAAGCTTACACAAAAGTGTTTCGTCATTGTGATATAGCTATTGACTGATTGTGGCTGTCGATTTTAGAACTGTCATTCCGTAATGAAATGAAGGAATCTTAAAACGAAACACCGATCTGCATGGCGGAAAAGATTTCTCCACCGCCCACTGGCGGTTACGAAATGACCAAAAAAAGGATTATTTAATGGAGGCATAAAAAAGCACCACACTTTTGTGTGATGCTTTATCCACTTCTGTGGGCCCACCTGTCCCGATAGCTATCGGGACGAACCAGGCTAACAATATTTCAATTTTAGTTTATCAATTATCTCAGGATACATGACCAGATTGGTGATGTAGATTCTACTCTTCATTCTTTTAATGTGTTTTTCAATTTGAATGGATTACATTTTGGATTCACATTGAATGGAAAGAAATAACTCCCAATCATCAACCTGAGCAGTGAATTTCTTATTGCCATAGCTTTTATTTATGTGCAACTCAAGTCTTTCATTTGGCGAAAGGCTTGTGCTCCCAATATAATATTTATTTATTTTTCGGCTATAACGGATGTAACAGTAGTTCATGAATTTCAACAGCATTTCAATACCCATAAACAGAAAACCCCGCCTTGAGGCAGGGTTTTAATGGTGGGCCCACCTGTCCCGATAGCTATCGGGACGAACCAGGCTAACAATATTTCAATTTTAGTTTATCAATTATCTCAGGGTACTTGACCAGATTGGTGATGTAGACTTTACTCTTCATTCTTTTAATGTGTTTTTCAATTTGAATGGATTGCTTTTTTGATTCACATTCAATTACAACATACAACTCCCAATCATCCACCTGAGCAGTGAATTTCTTATTGCCATAGCTTTTATTTATGTGCAACTCAAGTCTTTCATTTGGCGAAAGGCTTGTGCTCCCAATATAATATTTGTTTATTTTTCGGCTATTAAGGATGTAACAGTAGTTCATGAATCTCAACAGGATTTCAATACCTATAAACACAAAACCCTGCCTTATGGCAGGGTTTTAATGGTGGGCCCACCTGGGCTCGAACCAGGGACCCCTTGATTATGAGTCAAGTGCTCTAACCAGCTGAGCTATAGGCCCTAATTTTTATTTTACTTCGAGTTTGGTTCTCGAACCTCCCGATAACTATCGGGAGAGCTATAGGCCCTTTATCAATGTGCAATTTTCAATTAACATAACTGCTCATTGTTAATTGCCCATTGCTAATTGATTTTGGGAGTGCAATATTAGATATTTGCCCACAATATCACAAACAAAAATTTTAAAATTGAACAAGCTTTCAGTCAGGCATTTGATCTTCGATCTGGGTGGGGTAATCATCAACCTCAATACCCAACTCACAATTCAGGCTTTTGCTCAACTAACTGGTAAATCACCACAACAAATTATCGATTTCTCCAACGCTCACCCTGGATTTCATGCCTATGAAAAAGGCGAAATATCAGATGATGATTTTCGGTCGGTTATTAGAGAATTATCAACTGCAGAATTAGAGGATTATGAAATAGATAATGCCTGGAATGCCATGATTTTGGATTTACCACTTGAGCGGATTCATTTGCTACAAAACCTAAAGGAGCATTTTTCTGTTTACCTCTTGAGTAACACTAATTTCATTCACATGCATCGTGTAAACGAAGTAAGGAGCGAGGCCGGGCATCCAGAATTTAATACATTATTTCATCAGGATTACTACTCGCATTTAATGGGCAAGCGCAAACCCGATGCTGCTACTTTTGATCAGGTGATTCAGGAACAAAACCTTAATCCTAAAGAGGTATTATTCCTTGATGATAGCCTAGCCAATATTGAAGGTGCTCAAAGGCTTGGTTTACAAACGCTTCATGTAACTTCGCCATCGGTGATGATGGAATACTTTAATAATGGACTATAAGCTAAAAAAGTACTTAATACATAGCGGATTATTTATAATCACCTTTTTCACTGCTACGGTAGCAGGTACTTGGTGGATCAACGGTAAAATCTTATTCTTTACGGATTATAACTGGAAAGACTTTGAGCTAGGCATGGCTTACTCTATACCCTTCTTGTTGATTTTAACGGTGCATGAATTTGGCCATTATTTTACTGCTAAATATCATAAAGTAAAAACCACTCTACCCTATTATATTCCGATTCCACCATTTCCAATGTCAATTGGCACAATGGGCGCTATCATCAGAATTAAGGAGCACATCAAATCAACCAAAATCCATTTTGATATTGGTATTTCCGGCCCCATTGCTGGTTTTGTAATTGCCGTAGGGGCACTCATTTATGGGTACAGCACTTTGCCCAATTTGGATTATCTATTCCAGATTCACCCTGAATATGAGCAGTTTGGTGAGAATTATGAAGATCACGTATACACATGGGAATTTCAGGAGCAAATGACTCACAAAGCGTATCAGGAAGCCAGGGCTCAGGATTCGATTAATGCTGTAAATGATGGTGAAATTGATTCATGGTCTTTCCCTGAATACCAGAAGCAATCGGAGATACCTAATATTTCAATAAGCAAGCCATTGCTCATGGTGTTTATGGAGTCGTTTGTAAGCGACCAAAAGCTGGTGCCAAATTCAAGGGAAATAATGCATTATCCTGTACTAATGGCAGGATTTCTTGCACTATTAGTTACAGCATTGAATTTATTGCCCATAGGCCAATTAGATGGTGGCCATGTGCTCTACGGAATGGTTGGTTTTCACTGGCACAAGCGAATAGCCACTTGGTTCTTTCTTGGCTTTTTGCTTTATGCAGGCATGGGATATCTCACTCCCTATGATGGTATTGATGAGTTGATGTGGAATGTTCCATTGTATATTGGCTTTTTATACATCACCTTAAGGGGATTAAAGAAAAGCCAACAGGAGACATTGATGTATGCCTTGATTCTATTTTCAGTGCAGTTTGTGGTGCCTATGGTCATTCCTGTACAAGGTTATTCAGGTTGGCTCTTTTTTGGGTTGATATTAGGTAGGTTTATTGGCATTTACCATCCACCTTCTGTGGATGAGCAAGCACTTAGTCTGGAAAGAAAGTTATTAGGCTGGTTGGCACTGATTATATTCATTATATCATTTAGCCCGGCACCTATTATTATTGGATGATAAATTTAGACATGCTAAAAGTCATCCTGAGGCACGAAGGACCTTCCTAAATAAGTACACCGTAATCATAAAGATTCGTCAACCCAACTAAGTAAGTTGCCTCCTTTGTCGGCATGACATTCTTCGTTTAGTAGTCATCCTGAGGCACGAAGGACCTTCCTAAGTTAGAACAACGAATACGAAAAGTATGGTCAACCCAACTGAGTAAGTTGCCT
>NZ_JAVJUY010000308.1:0-23108 GCF_040220315.1 Fulvivirga sp. | reverse complement strand
CCGAAGAATGAAATACCAACCACCAAAAATTTATTTGAACTCACATTTTGAGACCATCTTTCCTGCGTTATTCAGAAAGGTGAAATTCCAACCTTATATACGTGAGCGTATTACTACTCCGGATAATGATTTTCTTGATTTAGATTGGGTGAAGCAAGATGCCAAGAAGTTAGTGATTATTTCGCATGGCTTGGAAGGAAACAGCGAAAAACCTTATGTAAGAGGCATGGGTAAAGCTTTTTACACAGCCGGTTTCGATGTTTGTGCCTGGAATTATCGCGGGTGTAGCGGAGAGGTAAATAAAAAGCTTAGGTTTTATCACAGCGGTGCAACAGACGATTTACATTCTGTTGTTAACCATTGCCTAACACATGATTATGATGAAATTGTGCTTGTAGGGTTTAGTTTAGGTGGTAATATCACCTTAAAATATCTTGGTGAGCAAGGCAGCCATGTGCACAAACGCATTATTAAAGCTATTGCCATTTCAGTGCCTGTTAATTTACATACCAGCTGCATTAAAATATCTAAACGGGGCAATATGGTATATTCAAAACGGTTTTTGAGAAACTTAAAAGCCAAAATAAGAAAGAAGGCCAAAATTATGCCCGATAAGCTAGATGTGAATGGACTTAATAGCATCTCCACTTTAATAGATTTTGACAATAAATATACTGCCCCAATTCATGGGTTTAAAGATGCTGTTGATTATTATACTCAGTGTAGCTCGCTTTATCATTTAGATTCAATTAAATGCACCACACTGATTATTAATGCCAAGAACGATCCCTTTCTTTCAGAAGATTGCTACCCAGTAGATCAGTTAAAAGGTCATGAATTTGTTACGTTAGAAATCCCTGATTATGGTGGCCATGTTGGTTTTACAGAATTTAACTCAGAAAAAATGTATTGGTCAGAAAAAAGAGCAGTAGCTTTTGCCACAGTCACTAAAGGTTGAATCTAAAATTATTAATTTAGTAACATGGGTGATCGTTATACTTTAACTGTACTTGCCAGTGAACTCGCACAACGGTTTAATGTAGAAGTTACATCGGGCTATAAACCGAAGTATAATGCAGCTCCCACTCAGCTACTGCCAATAATCACAAAGAGCAGCCAGGGTATTTCTTACTTTTATTGGGGCCAAATACCAGATTGGTCGAATAACAAAGCGCTTAGCAGCAAACTGCTGTTTACAGAAATAGAACATATAACACAAAAAACTTCTCTATCCAAAGCGATTACCCAAACAAGATGTATCGTGCCTATGGATGGGTACTATGAGTGGAAAAGGATCAGTAAAAAAGGCCGGGTGGCCCATAGAATTGTATTTGATAACAATAGCATCGTTGGAGTTGCCGGACTTTGGGAAGAATTTGAAGGCGAAGATGGGGATATGCTACATACGTTTAAAATATTAACCACAGAAGCCAATTCGGCAATCGACTCGATGAATAACAGAATGCCTGCGATTATAGATACTGATAAGGAAGAAGCATGGCTGAATAGTCACGCCTCTACAGAAGAATTAGTTGCCATGATATCATCCTACCCTTCCAATAAAATACATATTTACAGCGTTTCACCTAAAATTGAAGATATTAAGAATGATAGCGAATTCTTAATTAAACCTTTTGCACCTGCTGATCAGTTTGGCAATTATTCCCTATTCGATTGAAAAAAATTGTACTCCTTTTTTTATTTATATGTTCATGCCAATTGATGTATGGACAAGATAAAGTTGACTTACTGATTAGAAGTGAGAAAATTTTAGCCGCTGGCGATACCTCCAGAGCGCTAGCTGCCTTCAATGAAATACTGCGAATCTATCCTCAAAGTTTTGCTGCAGCATTGAGGCTTTCAGAAATATACTATCAAACAAAAGAGTATGAACTAGCTGTACAGTATTGCAATGTTGGGTTAGATATTACTGATGATTTAATAGAATCCACGAATAGATCGTACGAGCGGTTAGGATTGGAACCTGATTCCATTGGAAGATACCGCCAGTTTGTTACTGATCAGGCTTATATGCACCAGCTAAAGGGAAAAATAAGAATCCAACAAAATCGATTGCTTGATGCAGAAAATGAGTTCAAAGAGGCCTTGGAGTTGCACCCTAAGAATCAATCAATTGTGTTGAGCCTTGCCGAAGTTCTTTCTTTACAGGGGCGCCTGAACGAAACCAAATTGGTATTAAATAAGGCTATAAAAAGAGATAGCGGCAATGTGCAGTATAAAATGACTTTAGGCTCTCTTTACAAATCCATTGGCAACATCGATTCTGCCAAATACCATTGGAATGAGGCGTTAGCATTTAACCCTGATTATAAGTGGGCGTACTTGCAGTTAGGGAATCTCTACAGAGATGAGTTACAACCTGACAAAGCATTGGAGCAGTACAATAAGTTTATCGAACAGGACACAACTTCAGCTGAGGTATATTACAGGCGTGCAGTCCTTCACATTGAAAATGAAAAATATGAAGAAGCCCATTCTGATTGGCAAAAAGTGGTGGAGCTCGACTCACAAAATGCGGATGCTTACAGGAACAAAGGCCTAACTAATTTTCAATTGAAAAAGTATGAAGCGGCTATTTTAGATTTTGAAAATGCATTGCACTTTCAACCAGAACAAAACTATACACATGTAAATATTGGATATTGCTACTATTTGCTGAATAAGCCTAAAACAGCGCTGATATACATTGAAAAAGGACTAACTATTCAGCCGAATTATTCATTAGGGCATTATTTCAAGGCGCTAACTTATTATCAACTAAGAAAAAAGAAAAAAGCTTGCAATGCACTCTCCAAAGCCCTCAAATTGGGCTTTAACGAAAATGAAGTAGTACAAGAATTAGTAAAGAAGTGCCTTTGATTGCAACTAATTTGGCTCAATAGTGTTATGCAGTTACTATTTCAATTTTCATTGTTATAGTGTTATCTTTGCATCAACAATCAATACGTAAGTTCAATACGTGAGTTAATGAATTATAAGTCAATAAAATTTTCGAGAAATCAGGAGTTCAACTTCATTGGTGTGCTCAGGAAGCGTGTGGGAGAATATTTCGAAAAAAATAATATTTCCAAGTACGGTAATAGTACCATGTTTTGGAAGTCGGTTATTCTTTTAACTGCTTATGCGATACCTTACGCACTGCTTGTAACAGGTGTTATTGCCAATGTATGGTTCATGTTAGCTGCCTGGATGTTTATGGGCGCAACAATGGCAGGAATAGGATTTTCTATTATGCACGATGCCAATCATGGTGCTTATTCAAAAAATAAAACAGTAAACAAGTACATGGGCTATGTGATCAACCTTGTGGGTGGTAGCTCCGTAAACTGGAAAATTCAGCATAATGTGCTGCATCATACCTATACGAATGTAGAAGGTGTAGATGAAGATATTGATCCGGGCATACTAATGCGATTATCGCCACATGCCAAGCATTATAAAATGCATAGGTTACAGCATATTTACGGATGGTTTTTGTATTCGCTCATGACTTTTTTATGGATTACTACCAAAGACTTCCGTCAGCTATTCAGGTATAAAAAAATGGGGCTTACCAAAGCCCAAAATGTGAATGTTGGTTGGCAGTTGACAAAGTTGGCATTGAGTAAGGTGGTGTATTATACGATCTTCCTAGTAATTCCACTATTAACAATAGCCGCTCCATGGTGGATTATAGTCATTCACTTTATTGCCATGCACATGGTGGCAGGCTTTATATTAGGTATTGTATTTCAGCCGGCACATGTTATGCCTACAACAGAATACCCATTACCGGATGCTGAAGGCAATTTGGAAAACGACTGGGCTATACATCAGTTATTTACAACTACCAATTTCAGCCCTAACAATTGGTTTTTAAACTGGTATGTGGGAGGATTGAATTTTCAGGTAGAGCACCATTTGTTTCCAACAATTTGCCATGTGCATTACAAGAAATTGTCTGCTATCGTTAGAAAAACGGCAGAAGAATTTGGCTTGCCTTATCACCAACAGCCAACTTTTTGGAAGGCCATCTCATTACATGCTTCTATGTTGAAGCAGCTCGGTCAACCCGAAAAAGTAAGAGCATAAAAAAGGAGGTTTAATACCTCCTTTTTTTGTTAATTACCTGCTTGAGGGCTTCCGAATACTTTACGTAAGATGTCACTCGCCCATTTAAATGGATCAGCTCTGATTTGCTTTTCCTCTTCACCTACCAAATGAAACAATCCATCAACAGCCCTTTCAGTGGCATAGCCTTCGATTGATTCTGGTAGTTCAACGCCAAGATCAATGACATCTGAAACAGCAACTGTTCCTAAGCCATAATTATAGCTGTAGTTCATAAAGCCAACAAGATCAGAGTAGATTGCTAAGGCTTTTGTATCGCCAAGTGCCGAACTCACATCAGGTGTAAATGCAGTTACCAAATTAGTAGAAGTATTGGTTCGAAAATAATCTGTAGCAGCAGTTTCCCCGCCTTGTAATATTCCCAGACCGTCAGTAATACTTATTCCAGTTATAGCATCAATAAATATTGGCTTAGCTTTCACAGCAGCACTTTCAGCTCCTCTATTCATTGCAGTAATTAGCTCATCAAAAGGATCCGTTTCAATATTTGGTGCCAATAATACGTACGCATCCAGAAGGGTTTGATAAGGAATATCCCCGACAATTGGAACATTCACTGACCCATTATCAACTGTATTTTTTAATGTTTGAATTTCCGGTGGTAGTAATATTTTAATCGCCTGATTTGATAAATACCCATTCACTGCTGAAGCAGATGTTACCGAGCTATCAGTACCCACCGTCAGTGCTTCTTTTAGTCCTTGTACAATTTCATCATCGGTTAAACCTGCGTTTAATACGTCATTTACTTCATCGCATGATGCAAAACTTACAATTAATATCGTGCTAAATAATAGTCTTGTAATAAGTCTCATCTTCCCTACATTTAAATTTAAATTGAAAATTAAAGTTAGCTAATAATTTAGATTCAAGCCTCAACCAAAAGTAGTGCCATTTTAGTTATATTGAATACTGGTCTTACCCAACCTATGAAATGATACTGAATAGCCAGTGAAAGTAAACGTCATATTTCTACTTCTTGCTTTAGGTGCTGAAATAGTTGGCACCATTGGTGGGTTTGGGTCTTCTGTTTTCTTTGTGCCAATAGGTAATTTCTACTTCGATTTCTACTCTGTACTAGGTCTGACAGCAGTTTTTCACCTTTCCAGCAACCTGAGTAAAATTATGCTTTTTAGAAAAGGGCTGGATAAGAAGTTAATCATACGTATTGGCATTCCTTCAGTGATTATGGTGATAGTTGGCGGTTATTTATCGAGTCTTTTTGTTCCCTACATTTTAGAAATAGTGTTGGGCTGCTTTTTAATCTCCCTCAGTTTATTGTTTCTACTAAAAAAAGACTTTCAAATAGCCCCTAATTTCAAAGAATCTATTATTGGAGGTTCTCTTTCAGGACTTTCATCCGGCATTTTAGGTACGGGCGGGGCTATTAGAGGGCTAACAATGGCTGCATTTAACCTGGAGAAAAGCATTTTCATTGCCACATCTGCTTTTATAGATTTTATGGTTGATTTATCAAGAACTGTAGTTTATTATCAAAATGGCTATATACATGATCACGATTTTATCTATATCCCTTTTCTTTTTGGTATTGGGCTACTAGGAACATTTATAGGGAAAAGAATTTTAATCAAAATTCCACAGGATCAATTTAAACGATTATCGCTTGTACTTATACTTATAATTGGTGTGGTAACAATTGTAAAAGTTACCCTGTGGTAATACCTGCTTCCAGCATCAATTCCAAACCATATTTTCTAATGGTATCGATAATAGGAATGGCTCTTAAACCCTTTTCAGTTATAGAATACTCAACTTTGGGTGGAACAACAGCATACACCTTCCTATTTATAAAACCGTTTTTTTCGAGCTCTCTAAGCTGTGTGGTAAGCATCTTATCGGTAATCTTAGGCATTGTCTTCTTAAACTCACTGAAGCGCAGCACCTGATCTTTCAATCTCCATAAAATTGGCATCTTCCAAGTTCCGCCTATCTGATCCATGGCAAATTCTACAGGATTGTAATAAACTTTATGATTATGTATAAACTCAGGCATTACTTTAAATTTAAGACTACAATTAAACACTATTTTTTGACGAAAATCCCATTTCTTTCTATAAAGTAAGTACCCTACATAAAAGTAAGTATATTGTTTTAAGAATGTAGCTCCTTGAAGTTTGTAACAACTAAACATTAGAGTTATGACAAAAAACATATTAATAATAGCAGCCAATCCTACAGTTTCCAGTACAACAGGTTGGCCTGTTGGTTTTTGGGCATCAGAAGTAACACATCCTTTTCATGTATTTACTAGTCGTGGCTACAAAGTAGAAATTGCCAGTCCGAAAGGCGGTAACTTAGAAATGGACGCCATGAGTAATCCGTTTGATGACAGTAAATATTCTGACTGGGATGAACTCAGTAAAAAAGTGCTTCAGGATAAAGCATTCAAAAAATTACTAACTAATACACCTTCAATAAGTGAAGTAAATCCGGATGATTATGATGCTATAATAGTAGCTGGTGGGCAAGCACCTATGTTTAATTTTGAATCTGAGATAACACTTCACGATTTCTTTAGTCAGTTTTATGAATCCGGCAAAATCACTTCGGCACTATGCCATGGAACAGCCATATTAAGATATGCCAAACATTCTAACGGTTATTTTATTGTAGAAGGTAAAAATGTAACGGGCTTCACCAATGGAGAAGAAGATGATGCTGATCAAGCAGCTGGTACTAAAGTTATGCCCTGGAGAATTGAAGATGAGCTAAAGAAAATTGGGGCTCAATTTGTAAAATCTGACAACTGGAAGCCTAATGTAGTTGTAGATGGTAACCTGGTAACAGGTCAACAGAACATGTCTGGAGAAGAATTGGCTAAAACAATTGTTAAACTGTTAGAGAATAAAGAATGAATATTGCAATTATTGGAACAGGCAATGTAGGTGGGGCTTTGGCCACCAAATGGGTCAAAGCCGGTCATACGATTTATCTTGGGGTTCAGGATACTCAGAATTTTAGAGGAAAGGAATTATTGTCCAACCCGGCTACTTCGGCACACACCGTAGCAGATGCCGTTAACGCAAGTGAGGTCATTCTAATTGCCACGCCTGCTATGGCCGCCATCGATGTTACAAAAAGCCTTGGAGATACTTCAGGTAAAGTGATTATTGATGCTATGAATATCATTATGGGTAAAGGGCCTGCGGGTTACACAAATACATCTGAGGCAATATTGACAAATACTGCCACTACTGATGTAGTAAAGTGTTTTAATACTACCGGGTATAACAATATGGAAAACACTGAATATCAAGGTGTTAAAATTGATATGTTTGTCTGTGGTGATAGTGAAAAAGGGAAAATAGTCGCTTCACAATTGGCTATAGATGCAGGGTTTGGTTCATGCATAGATGTAGGTGGTAATGATAAATTTCAATTGATGGAACAATTCGCATGGTTTTGGATTAACTTGGCTATGGTACAAGGGCACGGTCGTGAGATCGCTTTTAAGATTTTAAAAAGGTAATAATTGAACTTTTTATAAAAGCAATCCTAGTGGGCAACATGTAACAAAGAGTATTTAATAATGATTTGTCGTTTAATTTAAATAAATTTAATCCATCAGTCAGGGCAGTTATCGATTAAAATTCTTTAAATCATAATATGTCTAAATACTACCTAATCATTATTTTTTGTTCCTTACTTTATTTACCAACTACGAGCCTTGCTAGTGATCTACCAAAAGGTGAGTTTTTGGATAGTATTAAATTGAATGAAAATTCTAATTTAATTTATAGCCTTTACCTTCCTGGTAGCTACAGTTCTGAAAAGGAATGGCCAATTATTTACTTCTTTGATCCCGGTGGGCTCGGTTTTATGCCAATTAAAAACTATCAATCTATAGCTGAAGAATTTGGCTTTATTATTATTTGTTCTTACAACTCGAGGAATGGCCCACTCGAGAACAATTTAAAAGTTTTTGATGGAATGTTAGATGAAACTTTCAAGGAGTTTTCAATCAATAAAGAAAGGATCATATGTTCCGGTTTTTCAGGTGGTAGTCGCGTGTCTCTTGCTTTAGCAAATGATACCCAAATTATTAATACTGTGATTGCATGCGGTGCAGGTGAGCCTTCCATTGAGAATTTATACAAATTCGGGCAATTTAACTATGTATCATTGGTTGGCCATCTTGACTTCAATTTGCTTGAAATGATTGAGCTAGATAGCAAGATGGACAACTTAAAGATTAATAACTACAGGTTGGTTTTTACCGGCCCACATAGATGGCCACCTCTAAAGTATTACCGCGAAGCTGTATTATGGACAATGAATAATTGGGGCATGAATTCAATTCTTTTTAGTGAAACCGTTGATCATCGAATCGATTCACTCATTACGAGCAATAATCTCGTTGAAGCACAAAGAAATATTGATCAATTAAAGAACGTGAGTTATGATAATAAGATAATTGATCAGAAATCATTTAAAAAACAGAAGAAGCTTTATATCAAAGCAATTAAGTATGAAACCAACCTAAGGTCTGAGATTATGGAATCCTTTAAGGTGATGTATCAAAAATTGTATTCAACATTTCCGCCTAATCCTGACTCAATAAATGTTAACATATGGGAAGGTTTTAGTAAAAAGACCAATAAGCTGATTGAGTCAGATGATGAGCTAAAAAAAGATGTAGGCACAAGAATGAGAAGCTTTATTTCTGCAAATCTATTTGAAAGGATTCAGTGGAATATTCAGGCAAAAGATTGGAGACTAGCTGATAAATTTGCCGAAATGTGGCAGTTTTATAATTATGTTCCCCAAATAACCTGGCAACTGGCTAAAATTTTTGCTTCCAATGGAGAGGAAGAATTAGCAATAAGGAATCTCAGAATTTTGTTAATTAACTCTTCAGATTATTCATTTCAAAATATCATTGATGAAGATGTTTTTAATAACTTGCTAATGAATGAAAGTAATTATGATCAATTAAAAGAACTAAGTAAGACAGAAATTGAAAATACTGGGAATTGATGTAGGCGGCTCTGGCATTAAAGGAGCTATCGTAGATACTATTGAAGGCAAATTAATTAGCGAAAGATATAGAATTGATACTCCTAACCCTGCCTCTCCTGAAGCAGTGTCACAGGTAATAAAAGAAATCAGAGATCATTTCAAATGGACTGACGATATTGGCTGTGCCTTCCCAACTGTAGTTATTGAAGGAAAAGCAGTATATGATGCTAACCTCGACAATTCATGGACAGGCAAAAACATTGACGATATCTTTAGCGATGCCTGTGACGACCAACATTTTGAAATAATTAATGATGCCGATGCAGCTGGTATTGCAGAAATGCGCTTTGGTGCCGGTAGACATCATTCCGGACTGGTAATGGTTTTTACTTTTGGCACGGGAATAGGAAGTGGCGTGTTTTATGATGGTGTACTCTTACCCAATTTTGAATTGGGAAGAATTTTAGGAAAAGATGGTGACGTGATCGAAAAATATGCCGCTGATTCAGCCCGTAAGAGAGAAGAATTGGATTATGATGAATGGGGCAAAAGAGTGAATGAATTTCTTCTGCACATTGAAAGAGTTTTTTCTCCCGATTTCATCATTATTGGTGGTGGCGCCAGCAAAAAGATTCATAAATTTCGGCATCAATTAAAAATCAAAACACGTTTTGCAGTTTCTGAAAAGTTAAATAATGCCGGTATAATTGGTGCTGCTGTTAATGCTGCGGAGCATCATAAATAAAATAATTCATGAAAACTGGTTTATTCATTTTTCTATTAATAATTATTCACAATAATGCATTCAGCCAAAAAGAATTAGTTGTATCCCATTCAAAAGGGATCGTTGAGGAATATGAAGTTATAAAGAATGGTAAAAATGAAATCAAAGATGGCTCATATATAAAGTATAGAAATAATGTTTTTGGTCTACAATTATTAAAATCAGGCTCATTCAGAGAGGATTTCAAAACAGGACATTGGAAATACTATTTTGAAGTAGGATTTGGGAAGGCTAAAAATACCCTCAAAGAAGAAGGGACTTATGTGTTTGGTAAAAAACAAGGTGTATGGAGAACCTATTATCCAGATTCAGCAAACGACATAGTAGAAAAGAGAAACTTCACTTCGAAAAATAAAATTGATTCAATTGAGATCAAGGTTCAAAATAACTTTAGCAAGATAAGATCTCAAGGTCTTTATTTGAACAGTAAAAAAAGCAGTATTTGGAACTATTTCAATAATGAAGGAGAGTTGGTGCAACAATATGACCACTCGAAAGACAGCCTGATTATGGATATTAATTTCAAAATAAAGGATGAAGTGTTGGATCATCCTGCATTATTTATTGGAGGGGATGAACAACTCAATTTTTACTTTTTAACAGGATTCAATTTTGGCTATTTGAAAGATAAAATTAAGATTGGCAAAGCCTCAGTGGTTATTACCTTTAAAGTAACTGAGGATAGAAAAATTAAAACTATTGTAAGCGAAGAATCAAATGTATCTAAAGCCATTATAAAATCCCTGATCAAGCAAATATCGGAAAGTGAGAAACAGTGGTTGGCTGCCGTTAAAAATGGACACCGATCAAATGACCAAGTTTGGTTAAAATGTACATTTGATCGAGTAAAAGAGGATAATCTAACAAAGTTCCTTATCCATTTTAAGCAAATTCATAAATGAAAACATCCTACACCACAGACTACTTCTCCACAGAATTCAAAATTATTATTGGCATTTCCTTCTTGGCTACTAGTTTCATTATAACCCACTTCGGTTTTAGCAACCTATGGTACGTTTTAATACTTATTTTATTTGGTATTACTGCTACAATGAAATACCAGCTTTCTGTAGATACTCAATCAAAGATAATCACAGATGCTACGAAGATTCTTGGTCAAAATGTAAAGAAATACGAATATCGATACAAGGAATTACGGGCTATCCGCCTTGATAAAGAAAATGAAGGTTATACGGCCAATTCAAGGTCAAGAGAACGGCAAGTTAATTTCACCATGTACACTGCTTCTATCATTACCGACAAAGAAGATGTTGAAATTCTTACCAGCAGCAACTACAAAAGTTTCTCCGAAAAACTGAAGCAATTTGCAGATGAGCTGAACCTGGAAATTCAACGCAGTTTTTAAATATCACAATCCTGTTCGGGCAGTGGTGCACCTAAATCTTCTGCTTTCTTCCAATCTTTCATGGCACCTTCTTTATCGCCCAAAATGCATTTTACGCTGCCCCTGTTCACGTAAGCCACTGCATTTTCCGGACGCAATTTTATCGATTTATCATAAGCTTCAATTGACTCTTCCAGCTTACCAAGCATAAATAGAGAATAGCCTTTTTCAAAATACACTTCGGCATAAGTAGGGTCTAATGCCAGGGCGATCTGATAATCCTTCAGTGCTTCATTATTTAATTGTAACTGCGATTTACATACCCCAAGTAAATAGAATATTTCGGGGTTTCTACCATCTACTTCTGCAGCCAGGTTTAAATATTTAATCGCTTCAGGGTAATCACCCAACTCGTAATTTCTATGACCAATGGTAATTAATGAATCACTCGATTGAGCTGAAACCGTTGATATTGTAAAAATTACTAGAAAGATATTAGTCCAACGCTTCATATCCAGGGTTGATTGTTCACTGTTTTTTCGTGCTTCACCTCTCCTGTGTGCTTAGTGGCCGCTGGCTCAAATAATAACACCCAAACTTCCTCTTCATTTATTGTATGCGGGTTATGTTCAACACCTCTGGGAACAATGATTATTTCCCCCTCTTTCACCTCTTCAGTCCTATCTCTGAACTCCATCATTAATGTACCCTTAACCACTAAAAACAACTCATCTTCATGCTCATGACTATGCCAGACAAAATCATTTTTTAGCTTAGCAAGCTTTACTTGCTGTCCATTTAGCTCACCAATTATTCTTGGTGACCAGTTATCATTAAACAATCCGAATTTTTCTAAAATATTTATTTTCTTCATCTTCAATAAATTCTACATATCCTTAAACGAGATTAAGCGTATAGGTTTTATAAATGTCTAAGTTATTAAATCGCAGATCATTACTCTATTTATTTGCAACACTTACGTTGCTTGTAGTATTTGATGCCTCCCAACAAAAGTTTTATGTAGATACTTTTCAGCTAAGTGAAAATGCGATTGCATTCTCTGAATTTCTCTTAAATCATTTATCCAGATGGATGATTTGGTTACTATTTGCATTTCCTATTTTGATTTTGAGTCATAAAACGTTTCAATTAGAAACCTCAGATCTAAGACAAATTAATTATTTTAAATTGACTGGTTTAAGTCTTTCAACTACATTATTTGCAATTCTATCTATTGCCATCCTATCCATTTTTAGCGAGAATAATGCAACCATCGCATTACTGCCTGAAAGGTTTACATTCTTTTTCTATCAGAAAGGTATTACATTTCTTCTTGCCTATCTAGCAGTTATTTTATTTGTAAAAATGGCAGCACAATCTAAAACCATAGAGGCGCAATGGGTTGAATTAGAAAATTTAAAACAGGGTGAAGGAGAGCGAAAAATAATAGTAAAGCACGGAGATTACACCAAACCATTGCACTTTAAAGATATCTGTTGGATTCAGGCAGATGACTATTGCGTAAGAATTCATACAATCGACAAAAGCTACTACTTAAGAAAATCGATGAAGTTTCTGGAAAAAGAACTGAAACCTCATGGGTTTCTCAGAGTTCACAGGGGAGCACTATTGAATCTTGAGTTTATTGATAGCCTCAATTTTGAGAGTTCTAAAGTAAAGTTATCTAATAAGGAAGAGGTTAAAATTTCAAAATCGGGTGAGCAGGCATTAAAGGCAGTATTAGATAACATAAGCCTTTAGTTAACTGCAAAATTCACATCATTAACTGCAAAAAATTTGTGGACCCTTCATTTTTAAGGTTTTTAGCTCAAAAAAACCATGAAAGCAATTACCTTATTTTTTATGCTGACTTCGATTGTTAGCCATAGCCAAAACTTTGATTACGTAGCCAATAACCAAAACCCCTATGGTAAAATAAATCCTGTTGCTCCTAAACAGGTAGCTGATTATTCAGAATTAATTGGCAAAAGTTCTTGTAAATCAGTTTCGAGAGTTGACCAGAATACCTGGGCTGACACTGTACAAATGACCTGGGTATTTAAATACATTATGAATGGTATGGCTGTTCAGGACGAAACAATTAAGGAAGACAATGTACACTCAGGTAGTATACGCCAGTATAACTATGACAGCGCAAGGTGGTATGTTCATTATTATACTAGCAGTGGCGCTGTTCCAACGCTTCCGGCCTGGGAAGGGAATAGAGAGGGCAATAAGATTACGTTGTTTCGGGATCAAAGATCACCGAATGGGTTTGAAGGAGATTACCGCATTACATTCAGTGATATATCAGAAAATTCATTCAACTGGGTGGGCGAATGGGTGAGTAAAAACGGGCAGATTGTTTATCCTACATGGAGAATATACTGCACAAAAGAAGAGTAACTTTTAGTCCATTAGTTTTGTTATTGTGGTATGAAACCGATTAAATGGACAGTTATAGGAGTTACGATTTATTTGATGTTTTACGCAATGATGCCATTTGTAAACGTTGCTTATGCCGTTGTCTTTCTACTATTTTTAATAGGAAACGCCCTGTTACTCTTTATGGTATATGACGTTTTAAAAAATGGAGAAGCGCCAACTAAAAAATTTGATGATGGCTATTGGTATTCTGATATCAACAAAAAATACTCAGAGAATTTGTAATCGCCTGGCTAGTTTGGCCATATTAAATTATGATCTTTAAAGATAAACACGTGCTTATCACCGGTGCAACAAGGGGTATCGGTAGAGCTACTTCGCTAGCTTTTGCCAATGCAAGGGCAAAAGTTGGCCTTAATTATAAAACCAACGATACTGCTGCAAAAGAGACATCTAAGCAACTTTACGGAATTGGCCATACATTATTTAAAGTGGATCTAAGTAAACCAAATGGCCCTGAAAAATTAGTTGGTGATTTTATTAATGTATATGGAAGCATAGATATTTTAATCAATAATGCAGGTATATCCATTGATCATGATATAAATAATACAAATAAAACTGACTGGAAGCGCGCTTGGCTAGAAATCATGGCAATGAATGTGCATGCACCGGCTAACCTGTGTTTTCATGCGGCTAAAAGCATGATGAATACTGGCGGAGGCAGAATTATCAATGTTTCATCACGCGGTGCTTACCGAGGAGAACCCACTAAACCTGCCTACGGGGCGAGTAAAGCTGCGCTCAATTCACTAACACAATCATTAGCTAAAGCGTTAGCACCTCATAAAATTTATGTTGCCGGGGTGGCTCCTGGTTTTACAGATACTGAGATGGCCGCCAAAACATTAACTCCTATTGAACGAGATCGTTTATTGGCAGAATCTCCATTTAAACGGATGGCTAAACCTGAAGAAGTTGCACATGCTATCCTATTTCTGGCTTCAGCAGGAGCAGAATATAGTGCCGGAACAATTATCGATGTTAATGGGGCTTCTTATCTTAGGTAATAAAAAAATCCATCCGCTTGTTAGCAGATGGATTTCCACATGATTATTCTTTAAGCTATACGTAATTATTCAACATTACAGGCATCACAAGCATTAGTATATCTTCATTATCATCTTTTTCTGCTGGCGTTAGCAATCCAGCTTTGTTAGGTTCAGAAAGCATAAGTTCAACCTTCTTTGAGTCAAGATTGGTTAACATCTCAATCAAGAACTTAGCATTAAAACCAATTTCTATATCGCTACCATCATGCTCACAAGAAAGTCTTTCATTGGCTTCATTAGCAAAATCTAAATCTTCGGCAGAAATCTGAAGTTCACTGCCCGTAATTTTAAGTCTTACCTGATGGGTAGTTTTATTTGCATAAATGGCAATCCTTTTCAGCGAGCTTAAAAACTCAGAACGATCGATTGTCATTTTATTATCATTGTTTGCAGGAATCACGTTCTCATAATCAGGGAAACGCTCATCGATCAAACGGCAGATCATCTTAATATTTCCAAACTTGAAGAATGCATTAGAAACGTTAAACTCTACTGATACATTGATATTCTCTGAAGGCAATGTAGTTTTTAGCAAGTTCAATGCCTTTCTGGGGATGATGATGGCATTGCCATTATCAGAAGCAACGTCTACCCTTCTGTAACGAATTAATCTGTGACCATCAGTAGAAACGAACGTAGTGTTGGTATCTGTCAGGTTCATGTAAACCCCTGTCATAGCAGGTCTCAACTCATCATTGCTTGTAGCAAAAATGGTATTGTTAATAGCACTGGCCAAAACGTCTGTTGACATGTCTACAGAGAAGTCATCAGAGACCGTTGGCACCTTAGGGAAATCCGTTGCGTTTTCTCCCGCCAGTTTGTAGCGACCGTTGTCAGAACTTATTTCAATGCTGTACGAATCTTCATCAATAGTGAACGTTACAGGCTGTTCAGGCAAGTTCTTTAATGTTTCCATTAATATTCTGGCAGGCACAGCAATGTTTCCACTTTCCTTAGACTCTACCTCTAATTCGGTGATCATAGAAGTCTGTAAATCAGAAGCAGTAATAGTCAGGTGATTCTCGTTAATTTCAAACAAGAAATTCTCTAAAATAGGAACCACAGGGTTTGTGGTGATTACGCCATTAATACTTGATAATTGCTTTAGTAAAACTGACGAAGAAACGATGAACTTCATTCTATAGGTGTTAGTTGAATCTATTAAATTTTATGCACGGTAAAGTTAAAAATAAAATCATTTTTAGGAAATCAGCTTTACAATATTGAACCACTCATTTTATTGCCTAAAATACGACTTTGGTTTGGTTACCCTTCTCACCAAATTTGGCTCCATTAAAGCGTAGTGTAAAGAGTCTTTTCTTACCAAATATTGTTGACTGCTATTTTGGCCATACACCTCCAAAGTGTATGTATTTCTAGCAATGTCTGAGACTGAAATTTTGGCATTTAATTCTGTAGTCAATGAATCAACAACTTCACTTTCAAAGAGATAATCATTCACATACATGAGTGATATATCGTCTATTAGATCCGTCAATTTTGATGAGTCTGCATTTGACATGCCGACAAGTGACAAACTGCGCTCATTAAAAGTAATGGCTAAGTTATTGCCTGGATTTTGTGGGTAAGAAACCTGAACATTAGCCAAGTTAGCCCAATTCAAGTCAAAAACAAGTGGATTTCTCCAACCATTTACATCCAATAAAAATATTCCGGCCAGATAACTTTTGTATCCTGGAATCTCTACAAGGTAATAAGTCTGTTTATCTTCAGACATATACGTAACGGCTCGGCCTTCATCGCCAACCACATAGAAAGATTTAACCATATTGTTGTCTGAATAAAATTTCACTTGAGTGCCCTTTGTGTTCATTAATGAATCCACTCCGGCCAATTCGTTAGATGCTACTTCTCTTCGAACGCTCACTTGTGATAAAATTGCAAAAAGCACATTAATGCGTTGTGGATCAGCACTATAGGATGAATTAACCAGCCATGTATTTCTACTAAACTCGAGAGTAACATCTGGATTTGAATCAAACACCACCTTATTCAAATCAACTGTCTGACCATAAGAGAAAAGGCTCTTATCTAACGATATACCACTTTTCGGTTGAACCAAAACATAAGTAATTACAGTCACTATAATTGCGGTGACCAGTAAAATGAGTAATCGTATGTTTTTCTTTTTTTGCATCAATCAGTTTTAAAACCGGTATACTTTTTCTTTCTCAGTATATATCTAAGTAGACCATAGGCTATTACCAGAACTATCGGTAAAACAATATTCAGCAACTGCCAATACAGTTTTTCTTCTTTAATCTTCACTTTATCCAAAGGCCTGATTTTAACTTCTTTTCCACGAGCTGTTATTAAACCCTGATCATCCACCAGGTAATTGATGGCATTCAGAATAAAGTCTTCATTAGCATAAGTAGTTTGGGTAAATGGGTCGTAACCCAAAGGCTGAGGACTCCCTGTTTTCGGGTTTATATCATTACGTGCAAAGTCACCATCACTCACTACTATTAATTTGGCGTCTTTTGAACTCACTTCTTTAAACTCTGATGTATTCACACCTTTTGGTTTAAACCTGTTTTTATATAATGAGTTAAACTCTCCCTCTAACAGATAAGCAACCGGTAATTGAGATTTACCGAACATTTCAGGTGTTACCTGTTTTCGTAGATCTTGCAAGGAAACATTTACCGGAGCAGTCATGGTTCTGGAGTACTCTGATGTATAAATCAAAGGCGTTTTTTCTACTCCATCAGCCTTTACAGTATCAATGGTACTCACAAATTTACCAACAACCCCGAACAAATTTTTTGTTATGACATGGTCACCAAAGCGATTGAGAATTGGATAAAACCACCACTTCAATAATTTAATCTGAGGTTCATCACCCACAGCACTTACATTCACTGGATAACTCGCAGCACTGAAATCCTGAATTAGGTCATTGTTTATCCTAACACCATATTTAAAAAGTTGATCATCGAGATTTAAATCATAAGGAAATGAATAGTTTGCTGCATTTGAGGCACTATCCATATTTGCTTGTAGCTTATCCAACAGCATAAATACCTTTCCTCCAGACATTAAATATTGATCAAGGTAATACTTTTCTTCCTCATTAAATTTCATGGTTGGTTTTGCAATTAATAAAGCATCGGTATTTTCTATTTCATGTTGGAGGTTAACATCCCTTACAATGTAGCTTGAACGCAAAGAATTTAGTAGGCTAGACATTTCCATCTCATCTAACTCTTCATGCCCTTTAACTATGCCAACAGATTTTCTTTCGATGCTTGTCATGTTATAGATAGTCGAGGCAAGCGCATATTCAATTCCTTCAATGGACTGATTGATTTTTTCTTCCGCTGTGGCTGACCTGTTACCACCTAACAACATGACACCCTCTTCCGCGCCACCATAAGAAACAACCGCACCGGGAAAAATTAACTTACTTTGGCTGGCCCCATCGTTTTCCTCAAAAACACGGGTAGGCTGAATGCCTCGCGCCATAATGTTTTGCATGAACTCGTTCCGCGCTTTTTCATTTAAAGCTGATGAGGGGTCAGTAAAAGTGAACTGAACCTTATTGTCTGAATAAACCTGGAACTCTTCCAGCGTTTCTCTTATTGAACGCTGAAAACGGGTAAAACTTGAATTAAGCTTACCTGCCAGAAAAACTTCCACATATACCTTATCGTCCAGTCCGGAAAGCATTTCTTTGGTCGCATCCTTAATGGTATACCTCTTTTCTTCGGTAAGATCAATTCTTTCAAAATAGTGAGATGAGATAATATTTACCCATACAATGAGCGTAAGCCCTATGAGCAGTTTTAGTATATCTTCGAGCCGTTTTGATTCCAGGTTTACCATCTTCTACTCCCCAAAATAAGTTTTGTGAGCATAAGCATAAACGCTAACACACTTAGAAAATAGATCAGATTTCTGGTATCTATCAGGCCTTTACTCATTGCCCTGTAGTGATAAAGAATTCCTAGCTGCTCAATAAATAAAGCAGAAGATGACCATACATTAATAGCGGCCAATGACTCAAAGCCTGTGTAGATGAAGAAGCATAGAAACACTGCAATAATGAAAGAAACTATTTGGTTGGTAGTTATCAATGAGGCTAATATTCCGATCGAGGTGAAAACAGCACCAAGTGCAACTAAGCCAATATATGAACCAATAACCCCGGCCATATCTACGTTACCTACAGGGTTGCCTAATTGGTAAATTGTGAAATAGTAAATGAGCGTTGGGATTAGTGCCACTACTACCAAAATAAAGCCCGATAAGTACTTACCTAGAATAATTTGCCAGTCGGTTAGCGGCTTGGTAAGCAGAAGTTCCATAGTACCTGCCTTCTTTTCTTCGGCAAACATGCGCATGGTTATGGCCGGTATTAAGAACATAAAAACATACGGACCAAGACTAAACAATGTCTCCATATCGGCATAGCCATATTCCAAAACTGAAGTCTCTGGGAATACCCACATGAGTAAGCCAATTCCTGTTAAGAAAACAGAAATAACAATATACCCAATTAAGGAATTAAGAAAGCTGTTGATCTCTTTGGATAATATCTGAATCATGATTTAGAGTTGGTTAATTCCCTAAATACATTCTCCATGGTAACTTCCTCCTGCTGTAAGCCAAGTAATTTCAGACTTTTTTCAGAGGCAAAGTCAAAGAGGAGTGGCCTTACATCTTTTGTAGTAGTTGCCTTAACCCTGTACTTTAAATCAGAAATCGCCTCTACCGATAGTACACCTTCAATTGCCGTTAACTCATTAAAATTAGGTGCTTCTGAAAACTCCAGCACCAGGGAAACAACCTCCACTTTTTCAGATTTCAACTGTTCTATTTTATCATCGGCTACAATTCTACCTCTATCAATAACCACAACCCTATCGCATAAAGCCTGAACTTCCTGCATTATATGCGAACTGAAGATAACTGTTTTATCAGCACTAGTATTTTTAATCAAATTTCTAATTTCTATAATTTGGTTAGGATCTAATCCGGTAGTTGGTTCATCTAAAACAAGTACTTCAGGATCATGTATCAGAGCCTGAGCCAATCCAACACGCTGCCGGTAACCTTTTGATAAAGCGCCAATGAGTTTGTTCTGCTCACGAGTTAAGCCGCACATTTCAACTACTTCATTAATTCTACTTTTGAGCACACCGCCTTTTACACTGTGAAGCTTACCAATAAAGGCGAGGTATTCACGTACGTACATATCCAAATAAAGCGGATTGTGTTCCGGTAGATACCCCACTTTTTTCTTAACATCCAATGGTCTTTGAGCGACATCAATACCACAAACTTCAACGGTGCCACTATCTGGTGGCAAATATCCCGTAGCAATTTTCATGGTGGTAGATTTACCGGCACCGTTCGGGCCCAAAAACCCTACTATTTCTCCCTCGCTGGCGCTGAAAGAAATTTCATCCAATGCCTTCTGTTCTCCGAAATATTTGGTGAGTTTATTTACCCTTATTGACATAGCTCGTAATGAACGGCAAAACTATTATAATGGTGTTACTATGACAATCTTTTTTGGTGGAAAGGCGTTTTGCAATTAATATTGAACCTTGGTTCTTCAACAGTCTATTGAACCCTATTTCATCAAAAGCAGTTTAATTAATCGATATACAAAAAATTAGATGAAAAATATTTTTTTGATAGTTGCGCTCCTATATTCTTCAACACACGTAGTTGCCCAAAATTATAAGCTTGATTTTAAAGTAGAAGGCCTTGCAGATACTACGGTGTACCTTGGAAATTACTTTGGCGAAAGCACCTATTTGAAAGATACTGCTCAAGTGAATAGCAATGGTGAATTCACGTTTGATGGAAATAAGGAACTTGAGTCGGGCATGTATTTTCTGGTGCTTAATAAAACTAGGCTGTTCGATTTTCTTGTAGATAAAAATAAACATTTCAAAATCACGACATCTACTGAAGATTACATTTACAATTTAAATGTTGAAGGCGACATCAGTAATAAACTTTTTATTGATGATATGATCTTCAATGCAGAGCGAAATAAAGAGGCCTCACCATTTGTTCAGGTCGTTCAAGATTCCCTTTCTACAGAGCAAGAAGTAAAAGAAGCCAAGGCTGCATTAGACAAGATAAATGACAAAGTATTGGCGCATCAGGACAAAATCATTAAAGAACATCCCGATTTGCTGATTTCCAAAATATTCTTAGCCAATAGAAGGGCTGACATACCCGATACTCCTGAAGATGAAGATCCTACAGAATTTGGTTATCAGTATCTGAAAAAAAATTACTGGAACAACTTTAACCTGGGTGATCCTGCGATGCTTCGTCTGGGCAGGCCAATTTACAAAGAGAAAGTTGAGAACTACTTTAATCGATTAATCATACCACAACCTGACTCTATTATAAAGCAAGTTAATTTGCTAGCCAAAGAGGCCAAAGTAACTCAAGATACTTACAAGTATTTTATATGGACGGTAACGTTACTTTATCAAAATCCAACCATTATGGGACTTGATAGAGTATTTGTTGAAATGATAGACACCTATTTTGAATCTGGTGAAATGGATTTTTGGGCCAATTCCCAGCTAAAAAAGAATTTGAAAGAAAGAGCCGACCAATTAAGATTAAGTTTAATTGGCAACAAGGCTGCTAATATGGTGATGATGGATAAGGATAAACAAATGAAGTCTCTCTACGCTATCCCCAATAAATATACAGTAATTTACTTCTTTGACCCTGACTGTGGGCATTGCAAAAAAGAAACCCCGGTTTTAGCAGATTTTTATAGCAGCACAAAGTATGATGTGGAGGTGTTTGCTGTAAGTGCCGATACCTCTATTGTGAAGATGGAAAACTACATTAATAAAATGGGCATGAAGTGGATTACGGTGAATGGACCAAGAACTGCTACTGGCTCTTATCATGATTCGTATGACGCCAATACTACACCTACTATCTATGTGTTGGATGAAAAGAAGAAAATAATCGCAAAGAAAATTCCGGCAGCCCGGTTAGAAGATTTCCTTACTCAGTATGAGAAATTCCATGTTGAGTCCGAAAATGAACAGTAATTTGCAACCATTGATTACCTTTGTCGTAAAATTAACAGGTCACAAACTCAAACAAAAACAACATGTCTTTCATCTCATCATTATTCGGTAAAAAGAAGAAACAATTTAAAGCCAGCTGCGATATCAGCAAAGAACCCGTAGAAAAAGGCTTTGGGTATCTTCTTACAACCGCTCAAGTAGTATCATCAAAAAAATTCTGGGACAATATCATGACAGAACCAGAGACCATGTCTTATACTGTTTCACATTTTAAAGGAAATGATGAGATGGCCACAAAAATGCGCCAAATGATTTTTGAGAAGCATAGTGAGGTAGAGAAGCCTTGGATGGTATCAGATTCATATATTCATTTATTTGATATAGATAAGAGCGAATCAAGAAAAAATGCACAGTTATGGTGGGAAAATGAAGGTGAATTTACTCCTGAAAAAACCGGTAAGGCTGAAGATACTTTAGAGGAATCTGACTTTAAGTCTATCCAGCACTACGCAATTATGGAGGCGGGTAAAGAACGTGTGGCTTAATTAAGAAAAGATTTGAAGAACAACCTTCCTTAGTTTTAGGAAGGTTTTTTAAACTCTCAATATTTGATCCATGATCTTATCTTTTATTCTTAACTTTATAGAAGTTATTTAGGAATAAGTAATGAAACAGATAACCTTAAATATCGCTGACAGCAAATACAAAGCATTTCTTGAGTTCATCAAGACTCTTGACTATGTAAAAGTTGAGAATGCGGATGTACTGGAAGAATTCCAAAAAAGCCTGAAGCAAATAAAGCTTATGAAAGAGGGCAAACTCCCAAAACAATCAGCAATGGACTTTCTAAATGAGCTTTAAGGTAATTCCCACCTCCGAGTTCAAAAAGCTATTTAAAAAGCTCTACAAAAAATACCCAACTCTTAAAAAAGATTTAAGTGAAATAATTGATACAATTTCTGAAGATCCATCTACTGGAATTGCACTGGGGTATAATCTCTACAAAATCAGAATGGCCATTTCTTCCAAAGGCAAAGGAAAATCTGCAGGAGCAAGAGTAATAACTTACGTAGTTACTGAAGATCAGGAGGTTTACCTTGTGCATATTTATGACAAGAGTAAATTAGATAATCTGTCAAAAGATCAAATACTTGAATCACTAAAGAAAGCAGGATTGATTTAATTTTCAAGAAGTTCAACCTTACTATGCTTTTAAAGCTTAGTAAGGTTGGCGCTCTTAGAGCTTATACCTAATGGTAAAACTGATGCTATTATTAAAAGCATCCTGATAGTCCAACACTGTGATTGCTGAAAATTGCAGTCTAACT
>NZ_JAVJUY010000307.1:0-4583 GCF_040220315.1 Fulvivirga sp. | reverse complement strand
GTCTGGTTCTTATGTATACAATACAAGAACTGACAAAAAAGAACGTATTTCTAGGATTTTCCAGATGCATGCGAACAAGCAAAACCAAATTGATCAGCTTTATTGTGGTGATATTGGTGCTGTTGTTGGATTTAAAGATATTAAAACTGGAGATACACTTTGCGATGAAAAAGCAAAGATTGTCCTTGAGTCTATGGTGTTCCCAGAGCCAGTTATAGGATATGCAATTGAGCCTAAAACTCAGGTTGATGCTGATAAATTAGGTATGGCAATCGGTAAATTGGTAGAGGAAGACCCTACCCTACAGGTAGAAACTAACCATGAAACTGGTCAGACTATCTTAAAAGGTATGGGAGAACTTCACTTGGATATTATCATCGATAGATTAAAAAGGGAGTTCAAAGTAGAAATTAACCAAGGAGCTCCTCAGGTTGCTTATAAAGAGACTATTCAGTCTACTGTTGAGCACAAAGAGGTATATAAGAAGCAGTCTGGTGGTAAAGGTAAGTTTGCGGATATCGTATTCGAGCTGGGGCCAAAAGATGAAGACTTCGAAGGCACTGGATTACAGTTTGTAAACAACATTGTTGGTGGTGTAATTCCAAAAGAATTTATTCCTGCCATCGAGAAGGGTTTTAGAGAGGCTATGAAAAATGGTCCATTGGCTGGATATCCAATTGAGAATATGAAAGTGAGATTGTATCATGGTTCATTCCACGATGTGGATTCAGATGCACTTTCATTTGAAATGGCAGCGAGAATAGGTTTTAAGGAAGCAGCGAAGAAAGCAGCCCCTGTGTTATTGGAGCCGATCATGTCTGTTGAAGTTGTTACACCTGAAGAATATACGGGATCCATTACTGGTGACTTAAATAGAAGAAGAGGTATAATGAGGGGTATGGATACTAGAGGTACTGCTACTGTTATTAAGTCAAATGTTCCTTTATCAGAAATGTTTGGTTATGTAACTGACCTTAGAACAATGAGTTCTGGAAGAGCTACTGCTTCATTAACATTTGCTCATTACGACCCAGTTCCTAAAAACATTGCAGATACAGTAATTGCCGATACTAAAGGTGAATTAGCTTAAAGAATTTAATTATGAATCAGAAAATAAGAATAAAACTAAAGTCTTACGATCATAATTTGGTTGACAAGTCTTCAGAGAAGATTGTAAGAGCGGTAAAAACTACAGGAGCTGTAGTAAATGGACCAATTCCGTTGCCAACAGTGAAAGAGAAATTTACTGTATTGAGGTCTCCTCACGTAAACAAGAAAGCTAGAGAGCAGTTTCAACTTTGCACTTATAAAAGGCTAGTTGATATTTATTCTAACAGTACAAAAACTGTAGATGCCTTAATGAAGCTCGAGTTACCGAGTGGAGTAGATGTTGAAATTAAGGTTTAACTACCTGAAGTAATAAAATGAAAACCCTGATCAACGATCAGGGTTTTTTTGTTTTTAAGGCTAATTATTCTCAAAGAAATCAATAATTTTAATAACTTGATTAATTAATTTTTTCGACCTATGAGTAACAAACTTTATAACGAAATTCCGTCATTGGACTTGGCAGATTTTATTTACGGAGATGAAGCAAGAAAGACCAAGTTTGTTCAATCTTTAGGCGATGCATACAACAGCATTGGTTTTGTTGCTGTTAAAAATCACTTCTTATCAGACCAGAAATCTGAAGAACTGTATGCAGCAATTAAGAAATTCTTTTCCCTGGAGGAATCAGTAAAACAAAAATATGAAATTGAGGGATTAGCTGGTCAAAGAGGCTATATAGGTAAGGGTAAAGAGCATGCGAAAGGAAGAACCACGGGTGATTTAAAGGAGTTCTACCATATCGGTCAGGAAGTTACCGATGGCGATCCAATAAAGAGCGAGTACCCTGACAACGTTTGGGTCAATGAGGTGCCTGAACTTAAAGAAATTGGTCTAGAGGTTTATCAAAGTTTGGAAAAAACCGGTGTGTACATGCTACGGGCTATTGCCTTGTACTTAGGCTTAGAAGAAATGTATTTTGATGATAAGGTTAAAAACGGTAATAGCATATTAAGACCGATTCACTATTTTCCTATTGAAAATCCTGATGAAGTTCCTGCAGATGCGGTGAGAGCCGCAGAACATGGGGATATTAATCTAATTACCCTTCTGATGGGTGCTAGTGCAGATGGGTTGCAAGTGTTACGAAGAGATGGCCAGTGGATACCAATTACGGCTCTTCCTGAGCAGTTAGTTGTAAACGTGGGCGATATGTTAGAAAGACATACCAATGGAAAATTGAAGTCTACCATTCATCGCGTAGTCAATCCACCAAAAGATAAAATGAAAACAAGCAGGTATTCAATTCCATTTTTTATGCATCCAAGAAGTGATATGGACTTGTCATGTTTACCTGAATGTATCGATGAAAATAACCCTAAACAGTTTGAAGATATCACTGCTGGTGATTTTTTGAGCGAGCGGTTGGCAGAAATCGGTCTTAAGAAATAGATTTTGTTTAGAAAGGTACGATACTATATCTTTCTGCGGGATGTTCTTATACTGGCTGTAACTGCTTTTGGCGGCCCTCAAGCGCACATCGCCATGTTTCTTGATCTGTTGGTCAAGAAAAGAGGATATCTGTCTGAAGAGGATTTAATTGAGCTCAATGCCCTATGTAACATTTTACCAGGGCCTACTTCAACTCAAACCATTACTGCAGTGGGTTTTAAAATAGGTGGACCTAATTTGGCCTATTTAACATTGTTAATTTGGATGACACCAGCAGTTACTATCATGACAATTGCTGCCATAACAATCTCCAACCTTCAAGAACAGAATATATCCATTGAATTTACCCGGTACATTCAGCCCATGGCTGTTGGATTCGTTGCATTTGCAGGCTTTAAAATTGCAAGGAAGGTCATTCACTCAAAACTAGGGTTTGGATTGATGTGTACATCAGCGTTAATCTCCCTTTTCTTTGGCTCACCGTATGTATTTCCTATAGTTTTGGTGGCAGGTGGTTTAATCACATCGTTGAACTATAAATCGCATGCCATTGAGGCGAAAGACAAGATAAACATTCAATGGGCAAATTTTATTTTGTGGGGTTCGGTTTTCATATTGGCCGCTGTACTAGGCGGATTGACAAAGGCTCTTCCAGTACGATTATTTGAGAACTTTTATCGTAATGGCAGTTTGATTTTTGGAGGTGGCCAGGTACTTATTCCATTTTTATACACAGAGTTTGTTGAATTTAAACAGTATTTGACCTCTGAGGAATTTTTATCGGGTTATGCATTAATGCAGTCACTTCCAGGCCCGGTATTTTCATTTTGTGCTTATGTTGGCTCTTTATCTATGAGAGAGTATGGTGTTGGTGGGGAAATTATTGGAGCTATTTCAGCAGCACTTGGTATCTTTTTACCGGGTGCATTTTTAATTTTCTTTGTTATAAGATTTTGGGATAGCCTTAAGAAATTCAGGAGGGTAAAAGCTTCTCTAGAAGGTATTAATGCGGTCAGTTCCGGAATGGTGATAGCTGCTGCTATTATTATGTTTATGCCGTTAGAACCAAGCTATATTAATTTTGGTATTACTCTCGGTACATTTCTGGTTCTAACTTTTACGAAAATCCCTTCACCATTGATTATTGTTGCAGGGTTATTGGGGGGCATCTTAATTTCTTAGTTTAGTTGGAAAACAAGCCTTACCATAATTCGCTGTCTTACTGCCTTACCCCTTTGTTTAGGAGGATTCCAGTTAGGTGCACTTTTAAGTAGTCTTTCTGCTTCTTCGTCACAACCAGCACCAATACCTCTTACTGTTTCTACCTCTGTAATTTCACCATTTGGGCCAACTACAAATTGAACGAAGACCCTGCCTTCAATGCCCATTCTTCTGGCTTGGGCCGGATATCGTATATTCTTAGAGATATACTCATAAAATGATTGGTAACCACCCTTAGGCGTTGCTGGTTCTTCCACTATCTGAAACACTTCATCGGCAACTTCTTCTTCGGGAGCTTCCTCAATTATTATTTCTTCGATCACAGTTTCTTCTGTAATATCAACATCAAGATCTACTTCTATTTCTTCCTCAATCTCTTCTTCGTCTGGGATTTCTATAATCTCTGGTTGCTTGATTTTTGGAGGCGGGGGTGGGGGCTGTTCTGTGGGCGGTATTTCTAATAATTCTTCAAAATCATTTGATAGGGTGTTTAAATCCACGAAGCCCATGTCATCATAGGATTTCCATTCAAAGGCAAGTGTAACAGCAAGAATTGAAACGAACAATCCGATATTGAAAAACAACCCTTTTTTATATCTTAAATCAACCTTCTTAGCTTTTTTCATAGTTATAACTATATAAATAAATATAAAACTAAATAATTAGTTATATGAATCAAAATAAAGACCAAACTATGTTTGGCCTTCTATTTCTTATCCTAACTTGAAAGTGATAGGCAAAATAATTCTTTGCTTAACAGGCTTTCCTCTTTGTTTTGGAGGACTCCATTTTGGAGCCGACTGAAGCACTCTAACAGCTTCGTCATCGCATCCGGCACCAATACCTCTTACTGTTTCTACCTC
>NZ_JAVJUY010000306.1:0-19620 GCF_040220315.1 Fulvivirga sp. | reverse complement strand
TAGGTAGGTTGATTTCGAAATTATTATCAATTTTTACTGGTTCAACGGGGTGTGCACCACCGCCTGTTACTTCTCCAATAAGGGTAGCTCTGTTAAGATGCTTTAGGTCATACGAAAATTCCTCGCCACAGGAGAAGGTTTTGCTGCTTGTGAGCACATATACTGGTGTATTTTCCAGGCGTTTACCTTCAATTCTATCGTGGGTGTAAGTTTTTCGTGTGTAATCTGTTGGGCGATAGTAGAAGGTATTAAGGTGAATGTTACTTTTAGGTGGATATAAATAGCTAATGAGATAATTAAGCATATCCGGGCTGCCGCCTCTACATTCCCGTAAATCGAAAATAAGTGCTTTAGAGTCTGCTACCTTTTGCATGGAGGCACTCGCGACTTCTTCAGCAAGTCTGCTGCTATAAATGGGATAGAAAATATCAAGTTTGATATACCCAATGTTGTTCTCTAATACATCAACCTTCGTAAAGCCAAAGTTTTCGAAACTGTTCATGAAATCATCTCCACGACTGCCTTGCCTATATGAGGAGTTAGATGTGTTGTTTAGGTAATTGACCTGAACATGTTTGTCTTCACAGATGTCAAAAATATGTTCTTTAATTCTTTGCGCTAATTCATCATAGCTTTGCAACCCTGAATACTCACCAGAATCAAAATTTTCGATCAGTTGCTCTTTAACTTTCTGTCCTTTATCTGCAAATACGTACCCTTCTTCAAACGCATCACCAATTTTAATAACCACAGATCTTATATACTCCGAAGACAACTCTTCAGTTTTGCTCTGGCTCTGGCAACTCCAAGAGCTCATAGTAACAAGAATTAGAAGAATATTTTTCACGGTGCTAAATTTCAATTTAAATAATGAATGACACATTGGTTTTATTTGAGTGGTGAAGATATTGTTTGAGGGTACTTATGCAGCTTTCCATTGCCATAAGCGAATAACCCTTTCGTATAATTTCAACGTGTATCTAAATAAAGAACCCCGTTCTTTTGTGTTAAATGATGTTAAATAACTTTTTAACACATTTCTATTAGATAGATTTACGCAGGTCAAAAAACTCATAACATGTTAAAAAATTATATCAAAGTAGCCTTACGAGGCTTCTCCAAAAACAAGAGTGCCACTATCATTAATATTGCCGGGCTATCCATTGGGCTTGCTTGCTTTATCATGATATTCGTTTACGTTCAGGTAGAGCTGAGCTACGATACCTTTCATAAGGACTATGAAAAGATATACAGGGTAACAACTATTGATCAGGCATTAGGTGTTTCAAGTAACAATGTTGGAATTACCAACCCGATAATGACAGTAGAAGCAAAAAATAACCTGTCCGAAATTACCGCTTCTACCAGAATGCTAAACAATGGCAGAACCCGAATGGAAAACGGAGATGATGTTACCTATGCTGAAAACGCGAAGTATGGGGAGAGTAGCTTTTTCGAATTATTCAATTTTCCACTATTAGAAGGCAGTGATACAGCCAAATTTAATGCTCCCAGAAAACTTATTATGACGGAGGCATTAGCCAAAAAAACCTTTAAAAAAGATAAGGCCATTGGTAAGGTGCTGAGAATTGATGATGAAGACTGGGAAGTAGTAGGAGTGATGAAGGACTCGGAAGAAAAGAGTCACTTAGAGATGGATTTGCTTATGTCAATCTATCCAACTCAGGCAGATTCTTCATTTTCTCAATATTTGAATGGCTGGGCCGGATTGGGCATGCTAGGTTACATTAAAATTAATGATCCTTCTCACGCAGAATCAGTAGAGCGCAAAATGAATGAATTAGCCCATTCGAATGATGTGCCTGATTTTTGGATTACCAAACTGCAACCATTGGCTGATGCTCACCTAAAGTCATCTGGAATCTTATTCGATGGGAATAATGCCAATAAAGGCGACATAGTTTATGTGTACTCACTTTCTGCGATAGCTTTATTTGTAATACTTATTGCTGCATTTAATTTTATGAATTTGGCCACAGCAAAATCATCAACCAGAGCCAAGGAAGTAGGAGTGAGAAAGGTAATGGGCGCACAAAAACAGTCGTTGGTTACCCAACATTTAGGGGAATCAATTTTGTTGTGTTTTATATCGATGATTATAGCGTTGTTACTTTGCTTGTTGGGCTCGCCATACATGAACCTTGGTTTTGAAGGCAATATATTATTGCATCTGATTTCTAATCCTGGTTTGTTAATCTTGATAGTGCTAATCACGCTAGCTATTGGAGTGCTGGCGGGTATTTATCCTGCTTTTGTACTGTCTAATTTCAACTCTATTAATATTTTGCGGGGCAAGTTTCAGACTAGCAGGAGTGGTATTTTGTTACGTAAGATACTAGTGGTATTGCAATTTGTGGCTTCTGTAACACTTATTATCGCAACACTATTTATCACACGGCAATTGGAATTTATAAAAAATAAAAACCTTGGCTTTTCTAAAGATCAGGTACTTACCATTCAAATGAATGATCCGGGTTTGAGCCAAAACATGGCTGCATTCAGGGATAAGCTAGATCAATACGATCAAATAACGGCAGTGTCTATGTCTAACAATATGCCTGGCAGAACTTTTGGCAGAACTGGCGTAACGCCAGAAGGTGTGCCTGAAGAGGAAGAAAACTGGATTGTTAGTGCACTTTCATTTGATGAAAATTATCTGGACGTGATGGATATGGAAATTGTGGAAGGTAGAAATTATTCTAAAGAGTTTGGCACAGATCAGCAGGAAGCGATACTTGTGAACGAAGCATTCGTTGAGCAGGTTGGTTGGGATGAAGCTGTTGGGAAGAAATTAACAATGGGTAATAACCAGGAGCGTACCATTGTAGGTGTGGTTAAGAACTTTCATTTCGCTTCAATGCGCCATGCTATCGAACCACTCATTATGTTTTACAATCCGGGACCCAATGGCAATATCTCTATGAGAATTAAATCGGATATAAGCGAAACTGTTTCGCAGGTGGCAGGCGTTTGGAATGAGGTATATCCTGATTACCCTTTTGAATACCAATTCTTTGATGAAGAATTTGCTCAAATGTTTCAGGCCGATGAGGAGTTTTCTGAACTGGTAATGAATTTTACTTGGCTGGCCATATTTATTGCGTGTCTGGGTTTATTTGGACTTTCGGCTTACATGGCAGAACAGAGAAGGAAAGAGATTGGCATTAGGAAAGTCTTGGGTTCAAGTGTAAAACAAGCTGTTGTATTACTTTCAAAGGAGTTTGTGTTGTTAATCATGATTGCAAATATTATCGCTTTCCCACTTTCATATTTAGCAGTTAAAAGCTGGATTGGCGATTTTCAGTATAAGATAGATCTTTTGAGTGGTTCGGCTTTGCTCACTTTTGCCTTGGCTGGAGTTATTGCGCTGACTATCGGTTTGTTTACCGTCAGTTATCAATCCATTGCTGCAGCTGTTGCTAACCCTGTTAATTCTTTAAGATCGGAGTAGTAATTGTTCTATAAGACTTTAGTGACTGTTTTTAGATTATTTGATTATGATCTAAAAACAGTCATGAAAAAATATAGAAGAACTACAGCAGAGTCCAATGCCTCCAGCATGGCAGATATCGCCTTTTTACTCCTCATCTTTTTTATGGTAACCACAACAATAGTGAATGATAAAGGTCTTGATTTAGTCTTGCCACCTTTTGATAATAGTATGAATCCGGCAGAGATACATGATAGAAATTTATTTTCAATTCTTATTAATTCAAATGATAAACTAATGGTTGAAGAAGAACTTCGGGAATCTGTAAAAAATCTTCGGTTAGATGTAAAGAAGTTCATTTTAAACTATGGTGCTAACAATGATTTGAGTGAATCACCTGCAAAGGCTGTGATATCTTTAAAAACGAACCGAGGTACATCTCAAAATCAATATATTCAAACTTTGGATGAAGTGAAGGCGGCATATTATGAGATTTATTCAGATAAATTGAATATAGAATCAAATGCAATAAGAAATAATAAGATTCCGATTCAACAACAAACGGCATACAGGCAACTTAGGAAAGAAATACCTATGAATATTTCAATAGCGGAACCCGATTAACAGAACCAAATCGATAATGCATCGTAACATTAAATTCAAGGCTTCAACAAATGAATCAATTCGGTTTACTAGGTGTATTTGCAGGAGTGGCGGTAGCTACAGGAATTTTTCTTTCTACCTATTTAATTTTTATAAGAAAAGAGCAGGTTCTTAAGAATCGTTTGTTAGGCTTAATCTTTTTGGCCATAGCACTGAGAGTGGGTAAATCTATCGCCTTTTTTATACTAAGAGATATGGCCGCTATTGGGCTTGCACTTGGTTTTTTGGGTTTGGCAAGTATAGGAGCGCTAACATATTTATATACAACTGCCGGAGAGACAGAGTTTAAACCAAAAAAGGTTCATCTATCTCATGCCATAATTCCATTATTTGGTTCAGTTGGTTGCTACTTTGTTTTTAACACACCCTTGGATTCACTCTTTTACCAGTTAGGAACATTTCTAAGTTTTGCCTATGTGCTTCTGTCATGGAGAGCCATTTATGTTGCGAAGACTGAGAATGATAAGCTAAGATCATGGAATGTGAAGTTATTAGTGGCCATTACCTTTATATTACTGTCATTTGGGTTCCAACATCTTGCTAACTCAATGATGGGCTATGCAATAGGCTCAGGGATGGCTGCCGTTGCCTTATATTATATATTTTTTCAGGCATTGCAATCACCATTGGTATTTACACCAACCATGCGAGTGGAAACTTCTCAAGAAGTGGTTAATAAGGTGAAAGTTGCTTTTGAAGATAAAGCCATTTACAGAATTCAGGGAATAACCATTGCTCAGGCATCTGAAGAATTGGAAGTGCCTGCCTATTTAATTACTAGGGCTGTGAAAGAGTTGTATGATAAGACATTTCCTGATGCCATTAACTCATTCAGGGTAGAGGAGGTGAAGGAAAAATTAAGTTCGGGCGATGAAACAAAGGTAGAGGCCCTGGCCTATGACGCTGGTTTTAATACTCCGTCTGCATTTTATGCTGCATTTAAGAAGTACACAGGTCAAAGTCCAAAGGCCTTCCAACAAACCCAAATCTTACAATCGGCTTAAGTGCCTGGAATCTTATAGGTTCCTTGTTCTACTTCATTCTTTATTTCGGCTAACCTTGCTCTAAACCCTTCAGGGGAAGTAGTTTGTATAGACTCTAAGTCTTTCAGAGCAGATTTTTTCTTACCTAGGAAATAATAGCTCAATCCTCTGTTTAGTTTTAAATACCAGGTATCAGGACTTTCTTTCAATGCATTATTAGATACTTCTAGCGCATCATTTGGCATATTGTTTCTTAATAAAAACATACCTAACCCGTTCGCTTCATACGCAGTCATGTTCATTGCTTTTAATTCTGAAATGGTGCTCTTAAGTTCTTCTGATTTATTGAGAGCTTGGAGTAGACGTGCTTTGGTCGTCATGTTAGTAACATTCTTATTGGCAGAAAATCCGTTGTAACCACCATTGATTGAGCGATTGGCCCACTCTAAAGCTTCCTCTAAATTAGTATTGTGGTTTAAGCACCAATTGGCCGCATCATTCCAGGCTTCCCATCGGTAAGTGTTAATTCCAAGAAGTTCGTATCGGAAGTTATCAATTACTGTTTTGTTTAAATCAACAGACACTTCAAATGGAATTCTTTTCTCGCCCCATTCAAGTGCAATAGTCAAAGCATTTTCAGATCTATTTATAAATTCGTAATCAAGTTGTTCTGATGGAGGACAAGTGGTTGGTGTAACATCCACTTTGAGAGCCACATGCTCATCTCTATCCAAATAATAACTCCCCCATTGGTTATCATGGTGTGCAAACATTAACGTCCACGGTCCATCTTCTTTGGTATCAATATGAAAACCATAGCTGCCGGCTTTTAGTGGTTGGCCTTCTATCATTACATCAGTTGAAAACTTGATGCGCGTGTTCATATTGGCACCTGCTCGCCATGCTAAATTAGGATCACTGTATGAACCAACAACATTAGCCCATATATCTCTTCCTCTAACAGCTGGCGAACTGTACTCTACTGTAATATCAGTAATACCTAGCGTTTGTGTTTCAACCACTTTCGGACTTGGCTGAGGTATTTTCATGGTATGAAATTGTGCCCAAGCCGAGCAGCTAATTAATAGTACTAAAATTGATGATGATAATTTCATCATGAGTTTTTTAGAGAAATTATATAGGCTTTAATCAATCATAAACTCATGATTAATGAAATGTGGAGATGAAATTATTATTCTGAAAGCGTTTTAATCACCAGGTTTTTGAAATTCAATTGTGGTTCTGAATGCTCACTATTTTTAAGGCTTACCAGATGCCAGTTTCTATAAATTCCTGCTTTCGTTATTCGTATGGATTTTAAAGAATCGTTAAGATAAGGTTGCACCGCCCACTTAGACATAATGGCTACACCAAGATCATTTTTAACCATATCTATGGCCGCTTCGGTAAATTCCATCTGAATGAATTTCTTAGGTTCCAGGTCTTTAAACGGCCCGGCCTTTTCGAATATCATGTGCCGCTCATCAGGGCCCGCATGAGTAATTACAGTATGGGTATTAATTAAATTTATGTCAATCCAGTCTGTAGTTGCTGTAGGATTATTTTTATTAACAATAAGCACTAATTCATCTTTAAAAAGAGGTGTTGATTCATACATGGAATCGAAGGGTTCGAAAACCATAAGCACAAAATCAGTTTTACCATCTCGGAGTAATTTTAACGGTTTTTTTGGTGATTCTGTGATAAGATTGACCTCAGCAGATGGGTACAACCTGTTCACTTCTTTCAATATTTCGGTTATCCAATGGTATGAAGTATAGGCTTCCTGTGCAAATCGTATTTTTATTAGTGGGTCTTCAGAACCTCGTTTCACTGCATTTTCAAGTTCATTCAATTGTTGAATTATTTTCTGGGCATATTTTCTGAAAATCTCCCCACTGTCAGTAAGTTCCAGTTGGTTGTTTACACGATTGAAAATAACTATTCCCAACTCCGTTTCCAGTTCTTTTAACTGATGACTCAAGGCGGACTGAGATACAAAAAGTGTTTCAGAGGCTTTTGTCAGGCTTCCTTGCTTCGATACTTCTACTACTAGTTTTAGGTGCCTTATTTCCATTATCAATTTTTGAAATTGGAATTTAGGCCAACTTTTTTTTATTGAGAAACTTTCTAATTCAAAACCTCAACTTCTGCTATCATTACATCTTCATATTCTTTCCAATCGCTATATATCGATCTTCTGAAATAACACTTTATAGAAGATGCTGCTCTTGTGCGGATGATGGTATGTGGCACTCTTCTTTCTTCAAGTTCTATCAGTTGCTCTTTTGTGAGTTTTACCTTTCTCAAGACCTTTCCATTCTTATCATAAGTCACCATTTTATTGTTTTCTATTTCTCCTGTAAGCCACTCGATTGGTTTTTCAATAAGAGATTGAAGGAGAGCTTTTGTCTTAGAGTCGTTCACCCATTCTACTGCCAGATAAAATGCTTGATTTAATGTGATATCATAAGGTTTAAGATCAAGAGTCACATAACCTTTCTGTATAGTAGACTTTAATATGAGATTTTGATTGACCAAGTCTTTACCAGGTAAGCCAGTTACTGAATCAATGGCAAAAAAGTGGATGCGAAATTGAAATTCCTTGAGTTGATTTTCTAAGATATTCACCTTTACATTTTGTACTAGTACTGGAAATTGATCAGGATAAATTTTCAGGGCTAAAGCAGAGCCACCTGACACACTTAATATAGAAGTGCCTCCCGGTGCAATGCCTGGTTTTGTGCCATACGTCTTCAAATTGAGACCTTTTGAATTTATGACAATGGGATCTAGTACTTTTGTGATGGGTTGTAATGTTATCGACAGATGGGTTAAGTCTTTTGTGATTTTGATGTTTTGTGACTTATAACCAATAGCCGAAACTGTAAATGTTTCACCAAGATGTTTATTCAAATTTAGGGCTAAGGTGAACTCACCATTTTCATCAGTAATGCACCCAATGGATGTAGACAGAATTCCAATTTGAGCATAGGGTACGGGTTGATTTTCTGTGTTGTTAATTACGCCCGTTATTTTATGTTGTGCGTAAGCATTGTTTAAGAAAAATATAGCTAGCGTGTATATCAATAATGTTCGCATAATTTTTATTTGGTGAGACTGGTAAGCAAAAGGTAAATGTTGCAGGTAGATGAATGAATAATAATCACCAGGGTTATGACTAAAATTCATACTTCAAAATGATGAAATATATTACCTTCAGTTAGACTTGTTAAAAATGAGAATTATGAAAAACTTTTACTTATTGATTTCATTACTAATTGTTTTTTCGTGTAAGGATGCCGAAAAACCCAATGAAGCAGATCTCATCCAACAAATTGAAAGTGTGGAGAAATCGTTTAACGATATGGCGGCAAGAGAAGGTGTTAAAGCGGCTTTTTTGGAGTTTGTTGCAGAGGATGGTGTAATCAATAGAAGAGGCCGTGTTTTTCAAGGCAAAGAGGAGATTGAATCTTATTTTAATGATCAAACGTTGCAAGATGTAAAACTGCAATGGAAGCCTGAGTTTATAGATGTCTCAGAATCGGGTGACATGGCCTATACCTATGGTCCGTTTACTTTTTCTGCCAAAGATACTACGGGTCAGGTTATAGAAAGTGCAGGCATTTTCCATACAGTATGGAAGCGCCAGAAAACAGGTGAATGGAAGTTTGTTTATGATTGATCCTAAATTAGTGTTAATTACAACTTTCATTGCTTTTAGGTGCGCCAATCGTGAACCCAATAGAAACGAGCATATTCTTACCCAGTTTTATAATTCATCATCGAGAATTGAACATTTAGATCATTTATCTACTGATTATGAACTACATTTTGGTTCTGTAACTGGAAAAGGTATAAACAAGTCTCAGCTAGCCAATCTTTTAAAGTGGGATTACGCACTGAATCCGGACAGGCAAATTCTTGAGTTTATTAAATTGGCGAGAGATACGGTGATTCTTAGGTCAAAGGAGGAAAATGACTTTTCAAAACTTATCAAATATCCCGGGTGGGAAAGCGTGAATACTTATGTAATCGATGAAAGAGGGCTTATTAAGTTACAATTATATCAACCTAGAAATGAGACTTCATATAAACCATATCTGAAACCTGCCATTGAGTGGTTAGTTGCCCATGATAGTTTGCGTCTGGCAGAAGTGTATGATTTAAAAGATAAAGCACTAATTCAGGATAGTGTTTCAGCCACAAAATGGATAAAGCTCTTACGAGAGTGGAGGGCATCAAACCTGCCTACTTATCGAAAATAAATAACCCATTTTTCACATCACTTATATAAATGTAAGGCTGATCAGTTAAGGCGAATATTCCAAATGCGCCCAGAAAAAAGCCTTTACCGCTAATTTCTGGGTCAGTATCAAACTCGCAAATTAATACAGGATTTTCTGGATCTCGAAAATCGAAAGTTCTTAAACCGGCAGAATAGTATGAGAAATAAGCCGTATAATCCACAATATGTACATTATGCAAGGTAGAAGCCAAATCTTTGTATTTGTATTTGAGAACAGGCTGAGCTATATCAGAAATGTCCCAAACTGTAAAGTCGTCTCCAAGTTCAGCACTACCAGCAGGACGTTCGTCATTAATTACAAGGTAATTCCCATCTTTAGTCACCCAGCCGCTATGATGGAATCTAATTAATGGAGATTCTATATAACCGATGGTAACGGGCTTAGCTGGATCAGAAATATCATAAATTTTAGTGCCATCTCTTCCATGAAAATCAAATAGCGTATCACCTTTTATCATTGCTTCATGCCCCGAATCTAATGGTCCGCCTGTCCATAGCAACTTAGGATTCGTTGGGTCTGTTTCAATATCATATATTTTTATTCCTGGCAGTGACGCTGTTAGTAAACCGTCAGAAATGAATATGTTATGGGCTCCATCAAATTCTCCAATTTTTATTGGGTTACTTGGATCGGATAAATCTACTATGCTTCCTTTGGCCTCTTCAACACCGTTTACAGTATACATATAGTTCTTGTAAGTTTTAATATCCCAACCGCCAATGTTGTTGAATTTTTTGACAAGCTCAGGTTGTGTAGGATCATCTACGTTTACGATATATACACCAGTCGTATCATTGATTAAGCCCTCAAACCCAAAGCCTACTAGTGCGAAATTCTGGTCACTTGTACTATAACCCCATATATCTGAAATCCATTGATCAAAGTCTAATTGCCCAATTACATCACAAGAGGCTGTAGGTTCAGGTAAGTCTGGTTCCTCAGGTATTTCTTCCTCCGTAGGATCGGGCACAGTGGTATTGGGTGCCATCTCATCGTTATCATCATCACAACCAACAAGTAAAGGCAATAAAAACAGGAAGCTTAAAATTGTAAGTTTCATAACAGAACTAGTTTCAATGATTTAACCATTTAAATAGTTCTGATCGATAGGAATTAGTTAAGTAAGTTACTCAAAATTATACTCTTGCAACAATTCGATCATTTGTAACCTATTCAAAGTACTAAGAAAATTGGCTCGATTCCTGAATTTATCCTATGAAATTAATTGATATTAATATGATAAGTTTACAAGCTTCATTGTTTAAGGAATTGACATCTAAATTAGTGGGAGTCAATTCTAACCAAACGCAATTGGTCGGAAATTATTTAACTACACACCTCTCAAGTTTTAAATCTATGAAAAACATTTTATCGGTAGTGTTTCTGTTATGTAGTTTGTTTTCGTACTCCCAAGACAGCCTACGCTATTATTACAATCAGGGAATAGCGGCATTAAAAAATGGCGATGCGGACCTCTATCTCCAAAGTTTTGAGCGTGCGAATGAACTCCGACCTTACCATCCTACATTAATTCATCATTTGGCTAAGGCTCAGGCCTTAAATAACAAGTGGAACGAGCTCAATAAGACATTGAGAATAAAACTGATGATGGACGCCAATCTCGAAATCCTTGAAGATTCCATTTTTCAGGAATTTAATACAATGGAGTTTTATGATGGTCTGATTCAACTTCAACAAAGCTTATTACAAAGCAGCAAGAATAGTGCAGTTCATATGGAACTTGATCTTAGCTCGTTCCATCCAGAGGCAATTACTTATAACCCTGTTAGTAACGTATTCTATCTGGGTGGTGTGTATGAAAGAGCTATAATTTGTGTGAATGCACAGGGTGAAATTGTTGGTCGGGTTGACTATGAATCTATGCCTGAAATGTATGCAGTAATGGGACTGGAGTATGATGTGAAAACCGGAAAACTTTGGGCATGCACGGCTGCACTTCCTGAAATGAAGGGTTATTCTGAGGAGTTGGAAGGTAATTCATCGGTTATTTTACTGGATGCCGAGCTGCAGATAAAAAATACATATCATGAAAAAGGTAGCCATTTATTTGGAGACTTAATACTTGATGATAACGGCTCGATTTTCATTTCAGATGGACGGGCAAACACGGTTTACAACTATTCTATTGATGAAGGTTTAACTACTTTCAAAAATCTTTCGAATGTAGGGCTTTCGTTGCAAGGCCTCACATTTCATTCTAACGGCAGGTATTTATATGTAGCTGATTATATCAAAGGGCTTTACAGAATTGATATTCAAAGTAAAGAAGTATCTAAAATTGAGCTTGCTGGAAATATCATTTCCAAAGGTTTCGATGGTATTTATTTCTATGAAAATTCTCTAATAGCCATACAAAATGGGGTTTCTCCTAAAAAAGTATGGCGTCTTTTTCTAAATAAAGATGGCTCGGAGGTAATTAGAATCGAAGTGATAGATCAGGCACTTGATATTTTAGATGAGCCTACACAGGGTGTATTAGTTGGCAATGAGTTTATATACATCGCAAATAGTCCTTGGTCGAAATATGAAGATGGTGTGTTGCAAACTGAGCAATTGACAAAAACAGTTTTGTTAAAATATTCACTGAAATAGTGGATCGTTTCACAAGGGTTAGTTCATGCCCATCAACTTGAAAAGCCCTCCTTTATATGTTTTACTTACCCTATGTGTAGTGTGATCACTCATTTTTATTTCAACATCTCCAAAACCAACACTTATAATTTCCTTTAAAAAGGAAGTGTTAATGATAGACGAGCGATGTATTCTTATAAATTTTGATGGGTCCAAAACTTTAATGAGTTCAGTGAGTGATTGTCTTAAAATGTGCTTTTTGCCGCCTTCTACAATTTCAGCATAATAGCCGGAGGCCTTGATATACTCAATGCTTTCGCACGGGATGAAGTAGGTTTTGTCTGCAAGTTTAATTGGGATAGATGTTTTGTACAGGCCGGCCTTGTGGTCCGATTGATACGACATCATTTGTAATAGGTCACGGATTTGTCGCTGATCAGCTTCCAGGTTTCGTGTATTAACCAGGCTAATGGCACGATTTAATACAGAGAAAAAGCGCTCTTCTTTGAATGGCTTCATCAGGTAATCGAATGCCGTATACTCAAATGCACGTACCGCATATTTGTCGTAAGCAGTAATAAATACAATAATTGGAATGAAATTGATTTTATCCAGAACATCAAAGCCATTCTTAGATTTCATTTGAATATCTAAAAATATAATATCGGGTTTAAGCTCATCAATTTGAGAGATGGCATTTTCAACATTGCCACATTCGAAAGATACTTCGATGTCGAAACGCTGTTTTATGAGCTTTTTCACTCTTTTTCTGGCAAGTGGCTCATCATCTATAATTCCAACTTTAATCATTTTTCTATCGGTAAAGTTATTTCATTCGTTAGGCCGGGCTGATTGCCGTTATTGTAAATTTCAAATGAGTATTTCTCGCCATAAGTTTCGCCAATTCTGGTAATTATGTTTGAAAGCCCTGTGCCGTATTCCCAATTATCAGCGAGGCCCGCTCCATTATCTGAAACTTTAATGCAGAGCGTTCCATTCCTCGATTCAGTAGAGATTACAATTTCTAACCTGTTTTCTGTGAAGCCGTGCTTAATGGAATTTTCTACGAGTGGTTGAAGTATAAACGAAGGAATTAAGCATGTCAGATGGTCATTAGAAATGTTTTTTTTAATGATCAAAGAATCAGAAAAGCGCGTAGTTTCAATCTGAATATATTTTTCAAGGATATTCAATTCTTCTTGCAACGTAATTTTATTCCTGCTGTCAAATTCCAGCACGCTGCGTAGCAGTTCACTTAAATCCACCAACATAGATTGTGCTTTTTTGCTGTCCTCATCTATCAAAGAGCTGATGGCATTCAGGGAGTTAAAAAGAAAGTGGGGCCGCAATTGGGATTTAAGATATAACATGCGAGTTTCAAGTAGCTGCTTTTCTACCTTCTCTCGTTTGACTTCTTCCTGTTTCCTGGAGTCGTAATAAATTAAACCATAGGTAATGCCAATAAGAAAATTATAGGTTAAAAAGCTTTCCCTAAAGAAACTCGGCAGATTGGTCAGGTACATTTCCCATAACTCAGGTAGCTCGGGTTTATTATATAGGTATTCCATCAATATTGGAAATACTGACATAAGCAAAGTGAAAACGACAATACCCAACAGGTTAATTCTTAGATGATAGCCCCAGTATTTTCTGAGTAAATCTTTTTTTAAGAGTAGATTAATTATGAAATAGAGAAACACAAGGCCTAACAGCCAGCTTCCAATTTGAGATGATGCCACACGTATAATGGAACGCTCAACGCCAATGGATTTTAGCCACAGCATTACACTAAAGATGGAGATGAGTTTCGTGCCACTCCAAATGATACCAATTATTTTAAATGGCTTCATTGTTCAAAATTCTAAAACACGGCTGTTTAATTCGTTTATTTCAAATCATAATATGCACCTTTCACATCAATTATACAGACTAATTGATCAAAAAATGGATCTATGTAAATCAATAAACTAATTTTTTAGTTAATTAGAATTCAAAGGGACAAATAGATAACGGCAGATTTTAATCTGTGCGATAGTGAGATTATTCTAAAAAATAGTTCAATGAAACAATTTATCACATACACTACATTTTTAATGCTATTGTTAGCGCGAGTTGGGTTTGGGCAACCTGTTGCAGACACTGATTTTACGTTCGAATTAGTGAAATCTGCATATCAACATAATGAGGGCCCGGTAATTACTGTGGATGAAGGCCACAACAACCTGCACAAAAAAGATGGCGGCCTTTCAGTTCTTGTAAGGGCTTTAGAAGAAGATGGTTATCAGGTGAAAGCAAATGAATCAGCAATATCTGATGAAGTACTTGATGCTACAGATATTTATGTAATTGCCAATGCATTACATGCCTCTGATGTTGGCAATTGGGTGGTGCCTAATCCTTCAGCATTTACAGAAAATGAGATGGATGTGTTGGTTAATTGGGTGAAAGAGGGTGGCCGGCTGTTGCTTGTGGCTGACCATATGCCCTATGGTGGAGCTGCACAGGATCTTGGTGCTAAGTTGGGCGTTGAATGGAATAATGGTTTCGTGATAAAACCAGGGCAACATTGGCCGCCTAGTACTTTTAGTTTGGAAAGTGGTACGCTAAAGGAAAATGAAATCACTAAACGTGCAGATGACTTCGAGACAATTACTACGCTGGCATCATTTACCGGATCGGCATTTAAGGCGCCTAAGGGAGCTACCATCATTTTTGAATTTGATGATTCTCACGAAGTGCTTATGCCAGATACAGCGTGGCGGTTTAATGAAAAAACTAAGAAGTATAACTCCAAAGGCTGGCAGCAAGGCGCCTATTTTAGTTTTGGCAAAGGTAAGGTAGTGGTTTTGGGAGAAGCTGCTATGATTACCGCCCAAATTGTCAACGATCAGTTTAAAGTAGGCTTTAATAGCCCGCAGGCACCGCAGAATTTACAATTCGCACTAAACATCTTCCATTATTTAAGTGACCATGAAAAGTATGTAGATAAAGATGAAATTATTGAAAACTTAAATGCAGCGATGGAGGAAGCTTTTAATTCCGGAGATATGTTAAAGGTGGCTTCCTTTTATTCTGATAATGCAAAATTATATGGGCCCAATGGCAATGATGTAGAAGGCAGAGCAGCCATTGATAATTATTGGAAGTCATTAGAAGGCAGGCACGTTAGCTGGGAGTTGGAAACTCATGAATTAAACTGGGTTGGGGAAGAGTGTAATCAAATAGGAGTATCCAAACTGAGCTTTGAACAAAACAACCAGACTGTAACCGCCACCACTCGATTTTATTTGGTGTGGCAGCCACAAGACAATTCATTTAAAATAAGTAAAGATTTTTATCATGTATATCAACGCTAAAACTTTTGTGGGCATACTGTTAATGTTCCTAATTTCATCAACACTATTCGCTCAATTAGATTCAAATTGGAAATTCAATACCTATAGCTCCATTTATGGTGGTGCTGCCGCAGATGAAAATTCCATCTATTTTGGTAATGAAGGGGGTGAGTTTTATGCCATTTCAAAGTCAGGTGAAGAAAGATGGAAACTGAATTTGCCTGGTTCTATCAAGTCCACACCCGCAGTATCTAAAAAGGCCATTTATATTAATACTGGTGAAGGTATGTTATATGCCATCAACCCGAAAAAGGGCACAATAATTTGGGAGAAGAAATTAGGTGAAGAAAAGAAATATGATTTGTGGGATTACTATTTGTCATCACCGCTTATTGAAAATGACAGGCTTTATTTAGGACTTGGAGATGGAAATGTAGTATGTGTTTCTTTGAACGATGGAGAAGTATTATGGTCTTATAAAGCGTCAGATGCAGTTCATGCCACTCCGGTTATAGAGGGCAATAGTTTATTCATAGGCAGTTTTGATGGCTTTCTTTATTCGTTGGATAAAAGTAATGGTGAGCTAAACTGGAAATTTGATACAGCAGGTAGCACAAATTATCCGAATGGTGAAATTCAGAAAAAAGTAGTGGTTAATGGTAATTGGGTATATGTGACTTGTCGTGGGAATTACTTGTATAAGATTAATAGTGAAACAGGCGTGAAAGATGCCGAGTATTTTGAGCCTGGCAGCTGGATTATTGCTGCTCCAGTGCTAGTTGGCAATAATCTCTTGTTTGGCACCTCTGACTCACAAAAAGTAAGATCAGTTGATAAAAATACGTTAAAGGAAAATTGGTCTGCAACTACCACAATGCGCATTTATGGACAAGGAATTGCAGCTGAATCTAATGCTTATTTCACAACATTTGATGGAAAAGTGATTCAGGTAAATACAAGTACTGGGGAATCTCAAAAAGTTTTTCAAACTCAAATGAGCAAAGAAAATTATTCGTTGATTTATAATGAACAAGGTTATTTTAGAAAAGATATGCTACAGTTGTATGGTAGCAACATAGCTGCGGCCGAAAAATTATTATTACTTCTTGGTGCTTTTGCCGGAGAAGGCTTAAAGCATGACGGTCAGCTTATCTATGGTAATTCGAATGGAACGCTTTATTCGTTTACTATTGGAAATGAATGAAAACATTAGATTTTAAAATTAATCAAGGCATATTCGTTTTTTGTAAATGTGATGTAGATCAAGTTCCAGATGACATAGAACCTCTCATGCAGTTTAAAGAAGAGGAAGGTCTGACTATCATTATCGAATACAGTCAACTCAAGCCTGAGATGGAAATGGAGGTGAGTACTCAAAAATTTGCATGGATTACTTGCACTACAACTACCAAATTATCTGAAACAGGAATTACCCGTAAAATTTCATTTGTGCTCGATGCATTAGGTATACCCTGTAACATTGTAGCAGCGTTTCATCATGATCATATTTTTGTGCCATATACTATGAGACTGAAGGCATTGTCGGCACTTACCTCTTTGGGAAAAGGTTAATAATCCTGCATATTCCAAATTATAATTCATTTTATTTTTGAGCTCAAATTCTCCCCCGCTACCGGGGGACAAAAGTAGTAGCTTAAATAATAAAGACCCAGGCCAACCACGGCCTGAGTCATCTCAAACAACAACCCTGAAAATCAGAATTGTAAACCCTTAGCTTTTTAGTTTATTGAGTATGGAGTAATAATCTTTTAAAGTTTCTTTATCGATATTCAGCCAGGGTTCATAAAATGTCATTTCTGCATTAAGTGCCGATTTACTTTGAAGTTCTTGACCTAATTCTGTTATTTTCAATTCACCATTATTATTTCGAGAAGCAAGATGTAGGCTTGTAAGTTCTTCTTCAAAGTGTGTGGTTTCTTCTTTAGAATGCCCCCAGGTTGGCCGATCTGAAAAGTCGGAATAAACGAATGTGCCTGAACCTAAATGAGCCAGAATTTCAGCAGCTGGTAATGAAAGATTTATTTCCTTATTTAGTCGCTCCATGCGATAATGACTGGCATCATTCCGCATTGCTATGAGATCATCCATAAGCACTATGAATTTGAGTGAAGTGGAGGTTGGCGTGACATTTTTGTGTACTAATGCTTTTCTACGTTCCACAAGAGAAGGAAAGCATTTAAGGTTTTCGGAGTTACTAACTTGATGAAATAAATGCAGCACCAGTTCAACTTCTGCTGTTGAAAGGAGCATGATTTTCTGACTATTGATAGCAGTAGTTAAATCGTTAATTACTTTTCTCCCTTTTTCAGAGATTTTAAATCGAGCATTGTTGTATACTAATAAACCTGTTTCGGCTAGCTTTTTAAATTGACCAGTAATATAGATTTGGTTGGCGAACGGGTAGCGCAACAGAAAATTGGGAGCGTTGAATCCTGTACTATCCAGATTGGTGGCGATAAAAAATAGTAGACCTAAATTACCATTGTCTATATCTGTTTTTTGGCTTACAACTTTAAAAGCATCGGCAATTAGTGGTCGTGTTACTTTATTATTGATCTGTCTGTAGGTCTCAAACCATACAGAATCAGAAATGAAACAATCAAAAACTTTATTGGGAGTGCATTGAGTGGTAGAAATTTCAGATGTGCTTTTCTTGCGCTCATTCTGGCAGCTGTAGATTAAAACACTTGTGCTCATTAGAAGAAATAACCATTTCATTCTATAATAATCAGTGATTTATCTTCTAACTATGACCACAGGCGTTTAGCATACATTAATTTGAATTGAAGTACTTGCAAATTGATTTAAGCAATATTTTTTAATTCGACTTGGACAGATCAATCCATTGCTTACTTGTTTCATGGGTATTTGAAACAGCATATTCAACCGCTTTTTTGGCAAGTAGTCGGGTAGAGTCTAAAATGGGTAAAGGTGAGTTATTGGTGTTAATTATTAGTGGAATTTCTGTACAACCTAGTATGACACATTCGGCACCCTCCCTTTTTAGTTTTGTTATTACATTAATAAAAAAATTGATCGATACTTCTTTGAAAATACCGTTGCATAACTCTTCAAAGATGATGTCGTTAATTTTTAATCTGTCAGTAGGTTCAGGAGTTATTAATTCAAGCCAATTTCTCTTTAAGGCACTTGCATAAATCTCACCTTCCATGGTCCACTTGGTGCCAAGAAGGCCTACTTTTTGCCAACCGTTTGATAGAATTTCATTGCAAACTACATCTGCAATATGAATCCCTGGTATAGGCACATCACCAATAATTTTTTCCAAAACGATATGTGCAGTATTATCCGGACAAATAAAAAAGTCAGCGCCACTTTGTTTAACTTGTTGTATTCCCTCCATTAGATGGAAGCTGATAACATTGTAATCATCATTTTCCCAGGCTTCCATGCTTAATCCCATAGGAATAGAGCTCATTAGTATGGTAGGATGCATGTGAGGACCAAGTAATTCAACTCCTCTTTTACAAGCTGTTGTATAACACAATGCACCTCCTTCATAGCTGTGCATAACAATTCCTATTTTTTTGTTTGTCATAGACTAATTGTTTTCACTATGATTAAAATAGAATAATACCGAGCAAAGGATTGTGATAAACTCTGAAAAAAGAATAAATTGATTTGAGATACTTTGCCCGTGCAGTAACGTCATTCAATCATTAAGCAATTCTGATAGATTAATGCATTTGACCCTGCCATTCAACTCATAATAAAAATACTTTTTATCCATAGAAAGAGTAGGAGTAAGTTCAAATACCCCTTTTTCATTGATTTGAGTTAACGGTTTTGCATCACTCCACTTGCCTTCTTCATTGAAAGAAATAAACAAATCCAATTCCCCAGTCTCGAATGAATACCTGTTGAATATCATAAATTTTTCATCCGGATCTATGACTAAATCATTTTCACTATCTGAAGTATTCAGTGCTTCTACCAAAGTAGGCTTACTGAATTTACCATTGGTGTATTCACTCATGTAAATATCCATACTTCCTTTTCCGCCAGGCCTATCAGAGTTAAAATATAGCCTTCCGGATTTAGCAAAAGTAGGGTAGGTATCATGGCCTTTGTGGTTGAGCTCCGATAGAAATATCGGTTCACCCCAGCTGCCGTCAGACTTTTTCGCCATCCATAAATTACCATAAGTTACTTGTGTTTGAGTGCCTGGTTCAGGTCTTCTGGAAATGAAGATTAATAAGCTATCACCAACAATTTCCGGATGATAATCTGTATACATACTGTTG
>NZ_JAVJUY010000305.1:0-13898 GCF_040220315.1 Fulvivirga sp. | reverse complement strand
TGTGCTTCATGGTAGCACCCATCACTTTACGAATACTTATTTCCTTCATCTTCTTAGCCAAAGCGAGAGAAACTAGTCCATACAAACCTATAGATGAAAGAATGATTGAGATGATAGCGAAAACGATAAGAATATTTGTCGGGATCGACATTTGTCGATAAAAGTCATCAAAAATTTCACTTTGCAGATAGCCAGTAAAAGGATAATCCGGGAACATGGTTATCCAGTCTCTGCTCATTTTATATCTTGTTTCGCCTAAATCAGCATGGTCTTCCAGCTTAGCTAAAATCAATGTATTTATTGAGTCTTGAGATAATCGGAATGCTGCGGCATCTATGGGGAAGTAAAAGTTATCGTAATGGAAGTCTTCCACCACACCTATTATATTGTATTTCTTGTCATCGGTTACTACAGCCTCGCTTTCAATATCAGCAATCATATATTTCTTTATAAATGACTCATTAACAATTAATGCATTATTGTAGTCGGAAGCTTTATTTTCGTCAAAATTTCTTCCGTCTATTAAATTAATGCCCATTAAGTTGATGTAATTGGCACCAACATCATAAGTAAGTACACTTGACTTTTGATCATTTAAACTTAACTGTATTGAACTGGCCTTTGAGCCGATATGGCCTGCCGCGGTAGCAATTTCCTTGACTTCTGGATACTTGGTTAGCTTATCTCTAAATCCTAAAAATTGATTGGTATTAGAAGTCGGGATCACCACCAATGACGATTTATCATAGCCCCAGCTCATAGTTTTCTGAAATTTACTATTGCTGATAAAAGCGACACCGGAAAAAATGATCAAGAAAGTAAATCCAAATTGTATTCCTAAGAAGATTCTAAACAAATAATTCTTGTTAGAGCCTAGTTTTTCATTGCCCTTAAAAATTTCATTTGCGCTAAAGGATGAAACATAGAATGCCGGGTATAGACCAGAGATGAGCCCGGTAAATAAGGCAGTTCCAAGCAAGAAAATCCATAATTGAACAGATGTATAATCAATGACAAAACCAATAGGAAAAAAGCTATTGAATAGTGGAACAAGTATAATGTGAGCTATAATTAGACCCGCAATTACAGAGAAAAGCGAAAGAAATATATTCTGACTTAAAAACTGATTAATCAATTGAGAGCGGGTGGCTCCGATGCTTTTTCTTAGACCAATTTCTTTTAAACGTGAGGTAGCAGAAACCAGGGCGATGTTAATGTAATTGAAGCATGCGATAAACAGGATCAAACCACCAAAAAAGATAATTCCATAAAGCGTTGAGGCATTTTCTCGGCCAACTACGTTTCCTGCGATATCATAAGTAGTATTCTTAATGTCTTTAAAAGCCACGAGATTAAGGTTTTCAATTTTGTACTTTGTTTCATTGGCATTGTAAACATCCAGCCATGACTTTTGAATACTCATGAACTCATTAGCAAAAGATGACTCAGATTTAAAAAATGTGGCATGTGTTAAATCTGTATGCTCTTTTTCGGTCTGAGGAAGCAATGAGTTATTGACCAAAATGTTAAAATCGAAATAAGTGTTGTTCGGGAATTTCGCAGCTACTGCACCAATTATTACAGGAAAAGTCTCACCATTATATATCAAAGAAACTTCTTTATTAAGAGGATATTCTTCACCAAAAAATTTGGTAGCGGCTTTGTGGCTCAAAACAATTTGCGATGGCTTGTCCAGGGCATTTTTATCACCATCTGTAAGCTCAAAGCTGAAGATTCTAAGAAAATCCGGGTCAACAAATTCAATGGGCTCTTCAATTACTTTGTCGCCATACCTTATTACAGCTGAGGCTTTAGTGTAGCGAGTCATTTCCAGCAGACCCTCAAATGATGCCTTAAAATCTTCACCTATAATTTGTGGAGATTTACCCCAAATAAAGGTATCGCCATTGGGCTTTTTGGTTTTACTAGTTACCATAAAAATCTTATCCTGATCCTCGATAAAATCATTGGCATTAATGATTATTTGGGCAAAAAGAAACAGGACAATACAGCATGAAATTGCCAGAGCTAAACCTAGAATACTAATTGTTGAGGTTAGTTTGTTGGACTTAATTCCCCTAATGGTGAGTTTAAAATAATTTGAAAGCATAGTAATGTTGTTAGAGTTTTTGAAATGAAATCCTTTGATCGCAAATGGCCTGAGCATGCTTAAAACATCCCTGTAAAGGAGCCATTTGGCCCTGCTTACGCCTTCATTCTCCACCCGATGGTCGAAAGTTTCCAGCATGTCACCTTCAACTTGCTCTACTAACTCTTCTTTGCAGAAAAAACGTAGCAGCTTAAATGGCCACTTGGGTGGATCTATAAGTTCATTCGTTTTCATTCTGTGGAAATGTTGGGTATCAGTGAAAACAAATTGTTACGCAATTCACGAGTACGGATTAATGCATCCTGACCCGATGCCGTTAAATCATAATATATTTTACGCCTCCCTCTTCTGGAGGCACTTGATTCACCCGTTCGCGATTTTAAATAGCCTTTTTCAAGCAACCTGTTTAATGAAGAATGAACAGCACCAACACTTGGTTTTCTGCCGGTTTGCTCTTCCAGGTGAGTGATAATTGCCGCACCATAAGCTTCAGTATCCAGCACGCCTATAACGAGTAGAATTAGTTCTTCGAATTCGCCAAGGTTAGTTCCTTTCATGATTTTAATTAATTCCTAATTGTAGAGTTTAGACGCGAATGTACTAAAAAGGTTACAGATTGAAATGAGAGGAAGTCAATAAATGGGTTTAGCTGACTCCTAAAAGGAGTATTTTAATTCAGAATTTTCAAATAATATTCGAGCATGGCTGCTTGGAGCATCGTAAGAAGCTTTATCCAAAACTGAAGGATTGGAAGGATATGCGCCATTTTCATAGGCTAGTTCCTTTAACTCGCCACCGCTTTTTGTAAGAAGTATCCTCCAATCGTTTTTAAAAGTGGGCTCAACGAATAGCGGGGCATTAGTGACTGTGAAACGTGTGATGAGCTGCATGTCAGAACTCAAAAGCAGGAAGGTGCATCCACCTGAACCACAGAAATAGGAAGATTGGAATTGCACAAAGTATTCAGGCGCACTGTCACCATTTAAGTCTATAGCCTCTAAATTATATTTGCGGTCATTCTCACTCAAAAACCGAATATCTTCGGCCAAAATGGATTTGAGGCTTTGGCTAATTTTGCTCAATGTCTCAGGCTTCAACTGAATTGTAGATTTAGGCCTTAGTCCTACAACCTCTTCTAAAAACTTAACAGTTTCCTGCTCTACATCTTCGTAAGCGTTCGAGGTAAGTTCAGACCCTATTACATGATGGCCTGCCTCAGGGAAGGCAATTTTCCTCTTCTGGTCTTTAGGCGTGCCAAGTTGCTCATACATTTCTAGCATGGCTGAAACAGAAACAGTCTTATCCTGTTCTTCCTCATTTTTGTAGTAATACCCAAGAAACACTGGCTGTGTAACTTTTTCAAAAGTCTCTGTCGTCATGGTAGTTTCAACCATTGCCTGTAATTCAGTTAAGACTTCTAATCTGTATTTGTTGGTCCAATAGTTAGCTCGTTCAGGTTCAATTTCCCACTCATTATAATCTGAGCCCTTCACAACTTTCGCTAATTGAAGCCCCCAGGGTTTGGAAAGCAACCACGAATTTGGGTCATAAATTTTAATATTAGGTGAATATAAAATGAGCGCTGCAATGGCTGGGTTATTTTCTGCCAGGTATAAGCCGTAGGTGCCACCTGTAGAGGTTGTTACCAATATCACTTTTTCACCTATTTGCATTCCAACAGCGATAGCTTCACCTGCGCTTTGCATCATTTTTTCAGCGGTCAGGTCAAGCATGGCTTCTTCTTCATTTAGTCCATGCCCTGTAATTCTTGGGAGATATAAGTTGCAGCCATAGCGCTTGGCAAGATTCTCATGAACGGGATCGCCTTCTTCCTGGCTGGCAGAAAAACCATGCAGGTAAACGATGCTGTATTCGGTTTTTTCTGGGGTGCCTTTTGCCCAAATAACTCGCCCCTCATTATCTTCTTTTATGTTAGAGATGGAATCTTCTCTTTCATTTATGTATTGTTCTAATGATGTCAGTTCAGACGGAACTTCAGGTAATGATTTTGAAAGATTTCCCACATCCACCTGTGGACCAAGAAAATATGCTGCTACTACAGCAAGAATAATTGCGGACGTTACTTTTAGAACTTTCATGCTAATAGGCAGTTTTTAAGTTTTGAAACATCTGAATGATCATTATATAAGTGTGGTGAAAGTCGAATGGCATCGCCTCGAATCGAGACTGAAATATTATCATTCTGAATCTTAGTTTTAATCTGGTCTAACCTCGATACTTCGCTAACCCTCACTCCAAATAAATGATTGCTACGAAACTCTGGAGACTCAATTTTATATCCGGCATCTGTAAGTTCACCTAATGTATCTGTAATTAACTCCTTGCAGTAAGACTGAATAGTATCTACGCCCCAGTTTAAGATATTCTGAATGGCTTCATTCAGCATGGGCACAAGAATAAAATTACTCTGCTCACCCACGGAATATCGAAATGCACCGGATTGATAGCCATCATTGTAATTTACCAAACCTGCAAAATCTTCGCTTTCATATCTGTTAATCCAGTTTTCTTCGATTGGCATGCCATTATCAAAATACTCACCAAAATAGGCAACACCTTGGGAGTATGGACCAAGCAGCCATTTATACCCTGCACAAATGAGTGCATCAGGTTTAATTTTTTCTATATCAAAAGGTAATGCACCAACAGATTGTGTACCATCAACAATAAGTAGTGCACCTACTTTTTTACACTTCGCACTGATTTCCTCTAGCCTAAATAATGTGCCGTCTACCCAATGAACATGAGCCATTGAAACTACTTTTACTTTTTCATCTATTGAATTTAAAATAGCTTCATTCCAGTCAGAGCCGACAGTTGAAGACAATGGCCTTTTTATAATAACTAACTCCGCTTCATACTCATCGGTTAATCGTTTCCATGAGTAATAGTTGCTTGGAAATTGCTCATCCAGAACAATCACTTTTTCACCTTTTTTTAAATGGATGTTTTTTGTGACTGTGGCTATACCATAAGACACCGAAGGGATGAGTGCAATTTGATCTGGCGTTGGTGTATTAATTAATCTTGAGAATGAATTTTTTAATTCATTCACTTCAGAAAAGAAATCTGCCGGGGTAATGTGCGATGGTATTCTTTTCTTCTGAATAGCTTCGAAGCCAACTTGCTCAACACTTTTTAAGAGTGGTGACATGTACGCGCAGTTTAGATAAATGACTGAATCGTCTAAACTAAACTTGTCTTTTTGGCAATTCAACATTTAGTAAATGTAAGCATTCACCCATTAATTCAGAAGATTCAGTGAATCTCTTAAATAAGAATGCTTGTTTTGGTTTTTACTCCAATAGTCAATTAATAAGGTTTTGTCCAGCTCAGCTGAAGTCGTAATTTCGTTTCCATTTAAACCAACTATTTTTTCACTCCACGAAACGATTTTATAAGGAAATTCAGATTGAAAATTTATTGTCAAAACCCGCTTATCTCCAAGGTATTCTAACCGGTAGGTTTTTTTATTACCATTATCACTAATGGATGCATTAGCCATTTTTGGCTCTAAATTTTTATGCAGCAATCGGGTATGAAAAAGCCCTGGAATAATTTCTATAGATCCAGTAGGCAATGCTTGTGGGTTTAGTCTTATTAAATTCCAAATTTCATCTTCTAAAAACGCCTTCTCGATTTTTTTGCTCACATCGCCTTCCTGCTCAAAATAGGAGAATGATGCAAGGTCATAATTGTTTTTGTTGAGATTCATTTGAGAGTATACATGGCCACACCATTCTTGTGAGCTCATAGTCACTTTTACGGTGTTAGGGTATTTTATTGTTTCTACCGGAGTGAACGAAGAAAGCATCATACTGTAAGGATATATTCCGGTAGTAAACTTTTTTGTGAAATTGAGCTTGAGCACTGTTTGTTTGTCATCCGGGTTTTGATCTGGGTAATCCAGCTTTACTTGTTTGCTTTTGGAGAAAGGTTCCGTAACAAAAATTAAAACGGCCTTACCTTCATGTTCCTCACCATAGCGTGCCTGCGTTAAATTATATGAGTTTACTTCAGCAACTCCGGCATACCAATAATCATTAAATTCTTGACTGGTGCTGGCCTCCATTTTATTAGGCCCGGAATTGGCCTTTTTCTGGCAGCTGATAAAACCTGATGTTAACAAAAAGAATGTTATTGTATAGATGAAGTTATTATACTTTTTCATTGCAGTAATTTACGCTTTCTTAACAAAAGATCGTTCAATAAGATTCGGAAGAAGCCTGTCATTTAATTATCAAACTGACTGAATGCCGAGTGCTGAATGAAAAACAAAAATGTAGAGGCATTTGATGAAACTAATCCCAATTACTCTAAAAAATTTTACTAATTGTGTGATAATCACCTTATCGATGCGAATAATAGGTTGATGAATCAATTGGAACATAGCGAGTTTATTGAATTTCTTGAGCGATACAAGAAATTGGTAGTGAAAATAGCAGGCGTTTATATTAAGGACAAAGACCAGCGAGATGATCTCATACAAGATATCATCCTTCAATTATGGAGAGCATTCCCAAAATATAATAATCAACAAAAAGGCTCTACCTGGTGCTATAAAATAGCCTTGAACGTAACAATGTCGTTTTTGAGGCGATCATACAAAGTAGCCAAAGGACATGAAGGTTATGCGCGGCAGCACATCATAGACATAGATGCAGATGACCATTTGCCGGAAATGCTGAACAAACTTTACGAAGCAATGGAAATACTAAATCCTATAGATAAAGCCATTGTTATGCTTCATTTGGAAGCCACACCAGTGGAGGAAAGTGCTACTATTATTGGATTGTCAGCAACCAATTTTACAACTAGACTTCATCGAGCTAAATCAAAATTAAAAGAACACTTAACGCAAAAGACATGAATTACGAAGAATTAGAATCATTATGGAATTCTACAGAAAAGCTATCAACTAGTCAAATAGAACTAAACAAACAATTGATCAGAGAGACCTTGGTTAAAAAAGTACGTTCCAAACTAAGTGAAATGAAGTGGGAGTCCATTTTTTGGTTGATTATAGGGTATTTTTGGATTGAATATTTGGTAGCTATTATGATAGATTTTTGGGGACAGAACCAGTTTTTCATTCCGGCAACAATTCTTGCATTAATAACTCTATTCTCGATCGTCTTAATTAGTCAAAAATTGTATCACTTTTATTCAATGAAAAGCGAAAATAGTATTTTGGAAAACCAGCGGCATATTAGGAAGTTAAAGCAACTGGAGCTTATTGATGTCAAATCCCTCATCATAATTATCCCGCTTTTCGCTGTTTGCTTTCTGATAGTTATGGCGAAATACGTACTTGATTTTAATTTGTATCAATTCACAGAAAATCTGGTTTATCATACTATAAGTAGCTTTTTTGTTGGCATGATAATCACATTCTTTTTGTTAAAACATACTAGAAAATCGCTAGAAGAAACCATTGAAGAATTGAACAGATTTGTTTGATTTAAAGTTGCCCTGAAGTTTTCAACCTTACTAAGCTTTTGAAGCTTAGTAAGCGTTTTGAAATCATAAATAATTGAACCTTCGTTAGAATACTAAAAGCTCTTGATCTAACTATAACCCCTGATTCCGATTTTCTTATGTCAAAATAGAAGGTATCTTTACCGCTCATTAATTTCCGATGGAAAACACACAACTAACAGGAGAGAAATACAAGTGGACATTTATTGGAATATTGGCACTCACATTCGTGATAGCCTATTCACTTACCTTTGACTCTAAACTTGCTTTATTAGGAGATAATGCAAGTTATTATTCGTTGGGTAAGGCAATCGCACAAGGGGAAGGATATGTAAATATTTCTCGTGTTACCAAAAGCCCTAACAATCACTATCCTCCGGGATATCCTGCAATAATTAGTGCTGTATTGGTTTTTAGCGATAGCGTTGTGGGCGTAAAGCTTCTCAACGGGTTGTTTTTAATGGGTTCCATTTGGCTGGCATTTTTGTTAACTGCACGGCTAACAGATAATTACATCACGGCTTTTGTGGTTTCGCTTCTTACTGTACTTAACAGTCATGCTTTATTTTATGGCTCCTTGATGATGTCGGAAGTGCCTTATATGTTTTTCAGCCTTCTTGCGCTTCATTTTATTACAAAAAAACAGTTAAGTCAGCTTTCCATAAAAAACAAGACTTTTATACTCACCATCATTTTTATGGTGATTTCCTATTACGTAAGGTCATTAGGTGTTGCCATTCTTGGTGGCCTTGGGCTATATTTCCTGCTCAATAAAAATTGGAAATTGTTGTTTGCTTCTATTGGAGGATTAATTATTGGAGGTTTGCCATGGTTCATTAGAGGTCAGTCTTTGGGTGGCACGTCCTACATGAATCAATTAAAAATGATCAACCCATATAACCCTTCACTCGGTGAGGCAGGAGTTAGTGATTTTATTGAGCGATTTTGGAGCAACTTTTCACGGTACATTACCCGTGAAATTCCTGACGTACTATTAAACTTTGGCCCTAATTATTCGCAACCAATTGAGTTTAAAGAGTGGGTATTGGGATTGATATTACTGTCAATCATTACATACGGTGTAGTGAAGATTAATCAATATAACTGGCTACTATTAGGCTATTTGCTTGGAACATTCGGTATTTTAATGATATGGCCGGATGTTTGGATTGGCGTTCGCTTTATCGTACCTATCATCCCAATTCTTTGGTTAGGTTTTTTGAATGGGTTTTTTGAATTATTCAAACTTATCAGAGGTCAGAAAGAAATTAGTGCTGTTACCAACTATGCACCGTTAGTCATACTGTTATTCCTTTTTACTCCTCTAAAAGAATTATCAGTGAAGGCCAAGGCACCTTTTCCTCCTGCATGGGAGCAATATTTTGCTGTGGCTGATTGGATAAAGAAAAATGAAAAGCAAGCTGTAGTGAGCTGCGGAAAACCATCCCTATTTTTTATTTACGCTGGCGAGAATTACACCATGCGATACAAATTTTCGAATGACCCAGCCGATCTCATTGAAGATCTAGAAAAGAAGCAGGTAGATTATGTGGTAATCGATCAGGTATATGGTAACACGTTTCAGTACCTTCTACCTGCTGTACGACAATATCCGAATAGGTTTAAACAAGTACTTCACCTTAAAAACCCAGATACATTTCTGTTAAAGTTCGAAAGATGATGATTAATAAACTTTCGATTATAATTCCTGTTTACAATGAGGAAAAAACCATTCATTTGATTTTAGATAAAATCAAAAAGGTGGAATTATTAAATGGCATTGCTAAGGAAATTGTAATGGTCGATGATGCTTCCAGCGACAATTCATTGGAGCGTATAAAATTATACATGCAGGAGAATGCTGATATGAACATCCAGCTTTTTACTCAGCCAAAAAATAAAGGTAAAGGAGCTGCACTGCATCGTGGCATTAAAGAAGCAACAGGTGAATATCTTATCATTCAGGACGCTGATCTGGAATATGATCCGCAAGAATACAATATTCTTTTACAGCCTGTATTGGACGGTGTAGCTGATGTGGTTTATGGCAGTCGATTTGTGGGAGGTAAGCCTCACAGAATTTTATTCTTTTGGCATTCAATAGGCAACGCTGTATTAACCTTTTTATCTAACATGATGAACAATCTGAATTTAACAGATATGGAAACATGTTATAAGCTTATTAAAACAGATATGGCAAAGAGCCTGAAGCTAAAAGAAAACAGGTTTGGTTTTGAGCCTGAAGTTACAGCTAAACTCGCTCGTATTGAAGCGGTTAGGTTTTATGAAGTAGGAATTTCATATTATGGAAGAACCTATGCCGAAGGTAAAAAAATTAACTGGAAGGATGGTTTCAGGGCTATTTATTGTATCTTCAGATACGGCTTATTTAACTAAGAATTAATAGTAGGGTTACTTTTTTAACGTTGAATATATTTATTTTTGTCAATCATAAATCAATCTGAATGAAGGAAGCGCGAGTCTATAGAGGTATCGAATTCATTCGAATTTCTGAATTGCCAGAAAATCAAAAAGAAGCAATAAAGTCCTGGGCAACTAAAGATGTAGTTATTAAAATACTCATTGATGATCATTTGTTGTCTGATTGTATCCAATACAAAGATTATAGGGTTTGGTTTGAAACTGTTTATCAGCAAGCAGGTGAAAAGCAAATTGTAGCCAAAACAGTGAATACAAAATCTACTTCTATTAAACTAGCCTTAGGAGGTCGCTAATCCCAAACTCCAACAGGTACAATTTCAAGAATATTGTTTTCAGGGTCTTTAAAGTAGAAGGATTCTTGTTCGCTAGCCCAGATTAATTTATCAATTATTTCTATGCCTTTGTCCTTGACATTATTTTTGCAAGTATCATAATCAGCTTGCGAAACTTCAAAAGCAAAATGTTGATTGCCATCAGCATAATGAGGTGGAGGAGAGGTTTTCAGCTTACTATCATTAGGATTGAAGCAAAGTAATACTGACTCACCTGCCCTAAAAAAGATATGCCGCTCTTCCAAATAATGAATTATTTCCAGACCTAACTTGCCATGGTAGAATTCTTTAGCCTTTTCAAGGTCATGAATATAAAGACACGTCTCTTTAATTTTAATAATTTCTTTCATTACTGACACATTTCTGATTTCAGTCTTTGATAATCTTCCCAAATTTCAGACAGGATTTCAGCGGCCCCTTTAATATTATTGATGTATGCTGAAATTTGTCCTATTTCTAATTCACCTTCCTTTAAATCACCCTCAAAAATTCCAAGCTTTGATCTTCTTTTACCTAACAACGCTCTTAGCTCATCAATACCTGCACCTCGCTCTTCAGCCTCCTTCACCAAATCGTAGAAGTGATTTTTTATGAGCCTAACCGGAGCCAATTTTTTCAAAGTTAAGATCGTATCCCCTTCAATGGAGCTAACCACCCGTTCTTTAAATAAATGGTGGGCAGATGATTCTGTGGATGCGGCAAATCGACTTCCAATTTGAACGCCATCAGCACCTAAAGCCATTGCGCCTAACATGCCTCTGCCTGTGCCAATTCCGCCAGCTGCCAATAATGGAATATCAATAGCTTCTTTTACAGCTGGTATTAGGCAGAAGGTAGTAATTTCCTCCCTTCCATTATGGCCACCGGCTTCAAAGCCTTCTGCAACAATTGCATCTACTTCGGCATCTTGTGCTTTCAAAGCAAATTTTACACTAGATACTACATGTACTACCTTGATGCCATTTTCTTTTAAAGGGGTAGTCCAGGTTTTAGGATTTCCTGCAGAAGTAAAGACAATATCAACCCCTTCCTCAATAATTATAGACATGATTTTCTCAATCTCAGGATAGAGAAGAGGGACATTGACACCAAAAGGTCTATCAGTTGCCTTTTTGCATTTTGCGATATGCTCTCTGAGTGTTTCCGGGTGCATAGACCCCGCCCCAATTAAACCCAACCCTCCGGCATTGCTAACGGCAGAGGCAAGCTTCCAACCACTGCACCAAACCATGCCAGCCTGAATTATCGGGTATTTAATATCAAATAATTGAGTTATCTTGTTCATATACCTTTGATGAACTTTAATCTACTAACATTACAGTATAAATGCTATTATTTTAAATTTGCACAGAACCATTAAATGAGCGGTTAATTTGAAGCACGAAGCCCCATTAATTAAGTTCCTCGTCTGGAGGATGAAACACATTAGCAACAAGAACTTTGTGCTTATTCTTGCGGGTATAATAGGTGTAATTTCAGGTTTGGCAGCAGTGTTGCTAAAAGAGACAGTACACTTCATACAGCATACACTTCAAGATCGAATAACACTAGAAAACTACATTTACTTTACCTTTCCTTTAATTGGAATTTTGCTTACAGTGATATTTAGCAAATATGTTTTAAAGGAATCTATGGGTCATGGCATTACACAGATACTTTATGATATAGCCAAAAAGTCAAGCGTTATTAAACGTACAAGAATGTATTCCAGAATGATAACAAGTGCATTAACAGTAGGCTTTGGCGGTTCTGTTGGCTTGGAGGCACCTATTGTCGTCACCGGTTCGGCTATTGGGTCTAATATTGGAAAGTTCATGCATTTGAACTACAAGAAGCGAACCTTACTTATTGGCTGTGGTGCAGCAGGAGCGATTTCTGCGATATTTAATTCACCAGTGGCCGGAGTAATATTCTGCCTGGAAGTAATTCTGGCCGATGTTACTATCGGGATGTTCATACCATTGTTAATTGCATCAGTTACAGGTGCATTAATATCACTAACACTGTTGGGCGATGATGTGCTCTTTTCATTTAAGTTAGTTGATAGCTTCACAGCAGCCGATACACCGCAGTACATTTTGCTAGGTATTTTATGTGGATTGGTTTCAGTTTACTTTACCAGAATGACCTATCGTATTGAGGGGCTAATTGGCAAAATAAAACAGATTTATGGGAAAGCAATTGTTGGCGGCATTTTACTTGGCATTATCATTTTGGTTTTTCCGCCTATTTATGGCGAAGGGTATGAAACAATAAAACTACTTTTAGCTGGAAAAGAATCTGAAATTTTTAATCGGTCTTTATTTTTCAAGGACTTGGAAGACGCCTGGCTTTTGCTGGCTTTTATTTTTGGAGTGATACTCATTAAACCTATTGCATCTGCTTTAACCATTGGCTCAGGTGGTAGTGGTGGAATATTTGCACCATCATTATTTCTGGGTGGCGTTACAGGCTTTTTATTTGCAGCGGTATCTAATGTATTTACCTGGGGTAATGTAAGTACAAGTAACTTTACACTTGTAGGGATGTGTGGTGTTATGAGTGGTGTTTTATATGCACCATTAACAGCCATTTTCTTAATTGCAGAAATTACCAGCGGGTATGAGCTTTTTGTTCCATTGATGTTGGTCTCTGCCATTGCATTTACTACAAGTTCATTTTTTGAGAAACATTCGCTTTATACCAAGCATTTAATCGAACGTGGCGACCTTATTCAATATGACAAAGACAGGCAGGTACTGAGTCAAATTGACCTGACTAAAATTATTGAAAAAGATCTGTTAGTAATAAGACCAGAAGCCAACTTAGAAGCTCTTGTTGATTTAGTTCGGATTTCGAAAAGAAACATATTTCCGGTAGTAAATTCAGAGAATGAACTGGTGGGTGTTGTTACACTTGATGACATCAGAAACATTATGTTCGACTTAGAAAAGCGCGAAACAACTCCTATACGAGCAATTATGCATAGCCCCCCAGCTTACGTGAGCCCTCATGAAAATATGCAATCAGTTATGGAGAAGTTTGAAAGAACCGGAGCATGGAACTTACCAGTAATTGATAAGGGCAAATACAAGGGGTTTTTATCAAAATCCCGTATTTTTAATACCTATCGCACAAAGCTCATTCGTACAAACCGTGAATAAGAGGTTTTTTGAATCTTACATAAGGCTCTAAAAATTTATAAAAACAAATAGCTTAAAAGATTTGTGGTTTCTTTTTTATTTTTAAAGACCTTAATTCAACACAAGTAAGTTGTCCACAAATAATAGATTCAAATAATTTAATATAACTAACTGATTTATAATAAGTTATACGCTAATACTTTTTTGGTGTGGAAAACTTTTATATTTTGTGGAAAACTTTTGTTTGATTTTGTTGATTCTTTTTTTTGTCTAAAACAAGATACTTGTTTTCTGCTAATTATTAATACAACTCTAATTATCTTACATCTATCGATCATCTATAAACGAACATTAATTGAGGAAAAAACTTATGTGGGTGAACCTAAAATATGC
>NZ_JAVJUY010000304.1:0-9124 GCF_040220315.1 Fulvivirga sp. | reverse complement strand
AGCAGGGATTTACCAAACTATCTCGTTGCTAACCCAGGCATTAATTCTGGCCTGATGATTCCGCAATACACTGCCGCATCATTGGTGAGCCAGAACAAACAATACTGCACACCGGCTTCGGCTGATTCTATTGTTTCTTCGAACGGACAGGAGGATCATGTGAGTATGGGAGCCAATGCTGCCACAAAATCATACAAGGTTATTCAAAACTTATATGCGATATTGGCCATTGAATTAATCACGGCCAGCCAGGCACTTGCATTTAGGAGGCCATTAAAAAGCTCGAAGCCATTAGAAAAATTGGTTAGCAATTTCCGTAAAAAGGTGACGTTTATAGAGGAAGACAGATTAATGCATACCGATATTGAAGCGGCCAAACAGTTTTTATTTGACACGAACCCTTAAAATATTGAGAGTACATTCTCATTATATTTTATTCTTTCTATTCACCTTTTTCAGTAAAGGCCTAATAGCTCAATGTACGTTTCCGTATACAAGTAATAGTGGCACATTTACCGTAAGTCAAATAAAAGGTTGTGCTCCACTTCAAGTTAATATATGCATCAACAGTTCTGCGCCAAGTACTTGTACAGGCGGGGAGTCGTGTGATTTTCTGTATGGAGATGGCAGCGATGAAGGAGCTGATCAATTTGAAAATACCTACACAGAGCCGGGCAATTATAGACTCGAAATTATCTATCCTAACCCAGCTCCATCAGATTTCATAGACATTGTAGTTACTGATAAAACTGCTCCCGAATTTGAAGTGTATGCCTGTGGTGGCAACACAGTACGCGTAGACATCACTGATACTCAATACGACAATTATACCATTTCATGGGGTGATGGAACAGATGTAACCATTCCTATAAATACGGCAGATCAGGAACATACGTATGCCAATACAAATACAAGAACAATCACAGTGCAAGGTATTGACAATAATGCGCTGGATAATTGTGCATCTGCATCTACCAGCTTCACTCCTTTAACAAGCCTTCCGGCCCCTACAATCACAAGGCTATCCGTTCTTAACAATTCACAGGCACAACTCAGCTTATCACTTTCGGATAATATATTTTATCGATTAGAAGTACAGGTAAACGGCACTGGCAACTTTAACTTTATAAAAGCCATTGAACCTACTTCAACAGAAGAGATTATCGACAACCTCGATTTGGACAACAACTTCTATTGTTTTCGAATTGGTGCTTTCGACCCTTGCACAAGTGCTGTTACTTATTCAAACTCAATCTGCAGTATCAATCTTTCGCTGTTAGTAAATGATGGTTTTAATTCATTGTTATGGGATACTTCAGACCCAACTAGCACATTTAGTATTGCAAGAAAAGTAATAGACGATAGTGGTAGCAGCACAACCAACCCATACCTACAATTATCTCCTCAAGCGAGACTAGCTGATGATGCTAACCTTAATTGTAACATTGAATATTGCTATTTCATAGAAGCAGATTTTAATGGAGGGACTTCCATTTCTAATGAAGTTTGTGGCATTGCACAAAGCACTTTGCCACCAGATTCTGTCACAGATATGTCAATTTCAGTAACAGATGCTGGAATACAACTAGCATGGGGGCCTGCAACACAAGCTATTGGTAATTACCAAGTAAGGTCATCAAATTCATCGATTGATAATGTTGACGAAGCAAGTTATTTGGATAGTAGAAATGTTGGAGTTGAAGCATCTTCTTGCTACATCATAGTTTCAGAAGATGAATGCGGAAATAGCAATCAATCGAAGGAATTTTGTTCAATATTCTTATCCGGCTCCATAGCTCCTGATAACACCATAACACTGGATTGGAATGATTATAATGGTTTTGCCGATAGTGTAGATTTTTATCAAATTAATAAATTTTATAATCTGGCTCCTGCTGGCACATTTAATAGCAACACATCTGATTTTATCGAAACAGATGCCAACCCAAATGAACAGGTTATTAATTATCAGGTGACGGCTATTCCCAGAAATTCTAATCTGTCTCCTGCAGTTTCAAACATTATTACAATTATTAAACTGAACAATATTTATTATCCCACTGCTTTTACACCAGATGGAAATGGAACCAACGAGACCTTTTCCGTGAAAGGCCAGTTTATTATTGATTATCAGCTTCAGATTTTCAACCGCTGGGGTGAAATGATTTTTACCACCAACAACCCTGATAATGGTTGGGACGGCACCTACAATTCCTCTCCACAACACGAAGGTACATATGTCTTCAATCTAAAAGCTACTGACCTGGCAGGACAAGAGATTGAGCGAAGTGGGTCGTTCCTGCTTTTAAGAAGGTAATTTTTTTCCTGAGTAAACGTTATTTCCCGCAAAGTCGGGTAAATTTGCTGCCCAACAAAACAGAAGAGATATGTTTGATATGATGAAGATGATGGGCAAAATGAAAGAGGTACAAGCCAAAATAAAAGAAGCCCAAGACAATCTGGTAAATATCAAAGCTTCGGGAGAAGCCGGTGGAGGAATGGTAACTGCTACCGTGAATGGCAAGAAAGAAGTGATCGATCTGTCTTTTGATGATACATTACTTAAGCCGGAAGATAAAGAAATGCTTCAAGACCTGATAGTTGCCGCCATTAACAAGGCTAATGCTGAGGTTGAAGTGCTTGCAAAAGAAGAAATGAAGAAAAGTACCGAAGGAATGATTCCGAACATTCCTGGTCTTGACCTGGGCGGAATGTTCAATGGATAAAATAGCCATTGCAATACTTAATTTTAATGGAAGTGGCTTTTTAAAGAAATTTCTTCCTTCAGTTATTGAAAATTCGCCAGAAGCAACCATCTATGTAATAGATAACAAGTCGACTGATGACTCTGTTGAAGTTCTCTTAGCACAGTTTCCAGCTGTTAACGCCATTTTGCTTGATAGCAATGGAGGGTATAGTCAGGGGTACAATGAGGGTTTAAAGCAAATTGAGGCAGAATATTATGTGCTTTTAAACTCAGATGTTGAAGTAACCCCCAACTGGCTACAACCCATCATTACCATGATGGATGCTGACGAAACCATTGCAGCAGCCCAGCCTAAAATATTAAGCTATCATGAAAAGGATTCATTCGAATATGCGGGTGCAGGCGGTGGATTTATTGATACACTTGGCTATCCATTCTGCAGAGGTAGATTGTTTCTATCATTAGAAAAAGATGAAGGACAGTATGATGATGTACATCGTATTTTCTGGGCTACAGGTGCTTGCATGTTTGTAAGAGCCAAACACTTTAAGCAGCACGGGCCTTTAGACGAAGATTTTTTTGCGCACATGGAAGAAATTGATCTATGCTGGCGCTTAAATAATGCGGGCCTCAAAGTAATGTATAATGGTCATAGCGCAGTGTACCATGTAGGAGGAGGAACATTACATAAGTCTAACCCCAGAAAAACGTATTTAAATTTTAGAAATGGCCTGGCGTTGCTTTATAAGAACTATTTGCGATGGGAACTCTGGATCAAGCTTCCTATAAGACTAATGTTGGATATTGTTGCCTGCATTAAGTTTATGCTTTTCGACTCCTTCAGTGATGGTTTAGCAGTATTAAAAGCGCATTATCACTTTCTGCTGGATTTGCCAAGTAACTATAAAAAACGTAAAAGGATAAATCAGCGTGTGGTTGGAGGAGAATACGCACCAATTTATAGAAAGTCCGTAGTTCTGGAATATTTTATTAAGCAACGAAAAAAATACAGAGAACTCACACCGGATTCTAGTAATACCAGATAGAGTTGTTTCTTCGTCTCAAGTGCTTTCTAATATTCATAATATAGGCGAGCGCAAGGTAAATAAGCACAGGAGATCCGAAAGTGAGAAAAGACGCATAGATAAAAAACATGCGAATACTGGAAGTAGCAAGTCCTAATTTTTCACCTAGACGAGTACAAACTCCAAAGGCATACTTCTCAAAAAAATCCTGAATTTTTTTCATAGCGACAGTTAATTAAGTAAAAATACGAAAAGTAACCCAATAAGTAATTGAACCTTTTAATAATGTGACTTATCGACAAATATGTGGCTTCACAAATATATAAGCCATATTATCATTTTTCACGGAGTTAATTCTTATTTTTTTTAGCTATAATTGCAGCTATTGATATATAATTAATAATTTTACGTCCAAATTTCAACCAAGACTAAAAACAGAATCCAATGAGAAATTTATTCTACGCAGTAGCATTTTTTGGTGTACTAACCATGTCGGGTTGTGCCCTGAATCAGATGGTGAAGTTAGCCGAGGATCAAAATCTTACGGTTACTCCGAATCCACTAGAGGTACACGCTGACTCAGTTTCATTTGAAATGTCAGCTAACCTGCCAGTTAAAATGCTTAAAAAAGGCAAAGTTTACACGTTAAACACTTTCTACAAGTATGGTGATAAAGAAGAGACTTTAGAGCCAATTCAATTTAAAGCGGAAGATTATCCGAATGCTGACTCTCAGCAACCGAAAACTTCTAAGAACTACACAATGTCCTACTCTCCTGCTATGAAGAGTGGTAATTTAGAGGTTCAGGGTGTTGCATCAGATCCTAAAAATGGTAAATCAAAAGAATCTGCAAGACTGTCTGTCGCTCCAGGTGTAATCACTACATCAAAGCTTGTTCAGTCTGTATACTACCCAACTTTTGCAGATCATGGATATAACAATAAAGAAGAATTAGTTCCTACTAAAGTTAACTTCTATTTCGATCAAGGAAGATCAGTTTTGAAATATTCAGAGCAAAGAAGTGACAGAGGTAAAAAATTAGATGCTTTCATCGCGGCTAAAAACGTTACTAGAACAGTAACTATTACCGGTACCCACTCTCCTGAAGGTGCAGAAAGAATCAACAGCGCATTAGCTAAAGATAGAGCTGCTGCGATTCAGAGCTACTACCAGAAGCAAATGAGAAAGTATGACTACAAAGGCATGGCTGACTCTATAAACTTCATCGCTAAAGATGTAGTGATGGACTGGAAAGCATTCAAAGATTCATTAGCTCTTTATGATGGTATTTCTTCAGAAGAGAAATCAGCTTACTTGGATATAGTAAATGGTGCTGGTTCTTTCGAAGAAAAAGAAGATCAGTTGCACAAACTTTCTACTTACAACAAAGTGCTTAGAGAGCTTTACCCTAAGTTGAGAACTGCTAAGACTGAAATCTTAACAGTAAAAGAAAAGAAAACAGATGCTGAAATTTCAGTACTAGCTAAAATGGTAGCTGACGGATCTGCTCCTGCAGATACTCTTTCTGAAGAAGAATTAATGTACTCTGCTACATTAACTCCTTCCCTAAAAGAAAAAGAAGCGATCTACATGGCTGCTACTAAAAAGTCAGGAAGCTGGAATGCTCACAACAACTTAGGCGCAACTTACGTTGCTTTGGCACTTGAAGGTGATATGGCAGGTAATGCTGACAAAGCTCAGGCTCAGTTGGAAATTGCTGCTAATAAAAATGCAACAGCCGAAGTACATGCAAACTTGGCTTCTGTGGCTTTAATGAAAGGAAATGCTTACAAAGCTGCGGATCACCTTGCAAAAGCTAGCGGATTATCTGGTGAAAAAGCTGAAGGAGTGGCAGGTGTTAGCGCTTCAGTTCACATTATGATTGCTAAATACCCAGGAGCTGTAAGTGCAGCATCTAAAGCTGAAAATACTGCTACTAACCTTTTCAACAAAGGTCTTGCTCAGGTATTAAACAAAGACTATCAAAGTGCATTAACTTCTTTCAAAGAAGCTGCTGAAAAGGATAGCAACATGGGTCTTGCTTACTACGGTGCTGCAATTGCGAGCGCTAGATTAGGACAAGATGCTGGCGTTATCGAGAACCTAACTAATGCTGTAAAAGCTACTCCTTCTTTAAAAGAAGATGCTTTACAAGATTTAGAGTTTGCTAAGTATGCTACAAACGAAGCATTCAGAAATGCGTTGAAATAAAATTCAATTGAATATATACAGAAAGCCTCTCCAAATGGAGAGGCTTTTTTTATTACCCTATTTTAGGTGATTCTAATTTTGTTTGTTAAAGTCCCTAATGCTATTTTTACGCTCCAATTATTAAACAGAAAATAATGAGAGAAATCCAGTTTAGAGAAGCACTCGGTGAAGCCATGAGCGAAGAAATGAGAAGAGACGAAAAAGTCTTTTTAATGGGTGAAGAGGTTGCTGAATATAATGGTGCATATAAGGTTAGTCAGGGAATGCTGGATGAGTTTGGTCCTGATAGAGTAATTGATACGCCTATTGCTGAGCTTGGCTTTGCGGGTATTGGAGTAGGTGCTGCTATGAACGGACTCAGACCAATCGTGGAATTCATGACCTTTAACTTCTCTCTTGTTGCTATAGATCAGGTAATTAATGCAGCTGCGAAGATGATGTCTATGTCTGGCGGACAGTTTAACATACCCATGGTATTCAGAGGACCCACTGGTAATGCAGGAATGTTGAGCTCACAGCATTCACAAAACTTTGAAAACTGGTATGCCAATACTCCGGGTTTAAAGGTAGTAGTACCTTCTAACCCTTATGATGCCAAAGGCCTTTTAAAATCATCTATTAGAGATGATGATCCTGTTATTTTCATGGAATCTGAATTAATGTATGGCGACAAAGGGGAAGTACCTGAAGGCGAATACTTAATTCCTATTGGTGTAGCTGATGTTAAAAGAGAAGGAACTGATGTTACCTTAGTTTCTTTCGGTAAGATGATGAAGGTGGCCATGGAAGCGGCTGAAGAAGCGGCCAAAGAAGATATATCAGTAGAAGTTATAGACCTTCGTTCTGTAAGACCTATAGACTACGAAACAGTGGTTGAGTCTGTAAAGAAAACAAATAGAATTGTGGTAGTAGAAGAAGCATGGCCATTAGCAGCTATTAGCTCTGAGATTACGTACCACATACAGAAATATGCATTTGACTATTTAGATGCACCTGTACACAGAGTAAACAGTATGGATGTTCCATTACCTTATGCTCCTACTCTTATTGACGCCATTCTTCCAAATGTGAAGCGTACAATGGAGGCGATTAATTCGGTGTTGTATCGATAGTTTTACACGAAAAAGAAATAATAATTAAAGGCAACTCAAATGAGTTGCCTTTAATTATTTATGCTAGTGGTTCGGTTCCCATATTAATCTTACAAAAGAACTAAGTCTTTGATTTTCGCGGCTTACCGGAATTCCAGCCACAATTCCAATTAACAGGTTGTCTGCAATTCCTAAACGCATTTGAGGCCTAATGGTCATATCAAAATCAGTATTATCAAAAGTTTTATTAAACTCAACTCCAATGAAATTTCGTGTGCCTGTTATCATATAATGAAAACTAGTGTTGATGTCATAAGTTGTATGGAATTTATTGGTTTTGAAATTTTGCTCAATCATTGGCCCAGTGTAAATCAACGAATGAAAATTATTCCCCCAACGTTTGGCAACTACTAAGAATGGATTATAAACATTACCCTTAATAAAGGGATTCCAAAAATTTTTAAAATCCGATAATTCAAACTCATTGATATAACCAATTGCCATTGAAGTGGCCATAGGTTCATTCACAAAGAATGACCATTGAGCTGCTATTTTAATACTGTTTAATTGATTAGATGGAACAGAGTCTTTTTCCGTTCCATTTACTGCCGAATAAAACGTAAATGGCAGCTCCACTTCCAGTCCCAATCTATCAATAGGTGCCCATTCGTATTCTATCAAGGCTTCGTATGAGTCAAACTTTAAATTATCAGTTAAACCTAAACCCAGGTTCCATTCTTTCTCTCCTTTTCGTGCACCTAAATCACGTATTAAGTCAATATAAAGTGGTTCTGCATGTAAAACCTTATCAGGTTCTGTATGATCTTCCACTTGTTGTATGTATATACTGTCCTTTTCAAAATTAGATACCTGAGCAATTGAATTTATTGATGCAGCTAATACGATTATTAGCGCTAATAATTTTTTCATTTTGATTTATGATTTGATTTTTAAACAATTTGATATTTCCTATCCGCATCTTTGGGATAAGAATTAGATAAGTTCAAAAACAAATCACATTTTGGGTGGCGGGGTATCCAGCTGCTGAAAGCCGTTTGGCAGATCACTAGTAAAGTCGAAAAATGTTTTGGTTTTTACCTCAGCAAACAATTGATTACACAGGCAATCAGCTATATGCCGATTTGTTAAGTCTATTTTGATGTTGGATTTTTTATTGTGGTCTTCAGCATCGTTGTCATCATATTCTTTTATAGCATCTTCATATCCCAAAAGTTGCTCCACAATAATTTCAACAATACTTTCTTGATCGTTAATAGTCAGGTCTTCCGGAATATGATCAGGTTTAGGGTCTGTGGTATCAACACTGATATTCAGTAGGTAAAATCCCATTAATCCCCAAAGGATTTTGGTGTGTAAGCTATTTCTTAGTTGAGATATCACGATGCAATGTCAACGTTATTCTATCTGTTATATTATGCTTGTATTAATCACACATTGCAGTGGTATTAAACTTAATACTGATCAAGACGAAACTAAACAACAAACTTCTAGCTTTTACTTAGGGAACGCAAATAGTACTGCTCTATACTTCGACTAGGTAAGATAGCCATTTCTTTTTTATTGATATTTAATTATTCTACCTCCCAAAAGGATTCAAAGCAGCCAATCCTCTTTTACCGCCACCCATTTTATTCATGGTTTTCATCATTTTGCGCATATCGCCAAACTGTTTGATGAGATTGTTTACTTGCTGAACGGATGTACCACTACCTTTAGCAATTCTTGCTCTTCGGCTGCCATTGATAATATCCGGTGTTGCACGCTCTTCCGTTGTCATTGAGCGGATTATTGCTTCTATCGGTTTAAATGAGTCATCATCAACATCAATATCTTTCAAGGCTTTACCCATTCCTGGGATCATACCCATTAAGTCTTTGATATTACCCATTTTCTTTATTTGCTCCAGCTGAGATAAGAAATCATCGAAATCAAACTGATTTTTTCTTATTTTCTTGTTAAGCCTTCTTGCTTCTTCTTCATCAAAGTTCTGCTGTGCTTTCTCAACTAACGAAACCACGTCACCCATGCCCAGGATTCTATTGGCCATCCTGTCGGGGTGGAACTTATCA
>NZ_JAVJUY010000303.1:0-16298 GCF_040220315.1 Fulvivirga sp. | reverse complement strand
GCCACCGCCCCATGAAGAAAAATCATCGGAACTAGTAATCCACAGGTCTTTTGGCAGCATACTTTCTTTTTTCAGATTTTGAACGTGCCTGACCCACTTTAAAATGACTGCAGGCTGAACATAATAACTTTCTGCCCATTTAACCATGGCTTCATTGCCAATGGCAAGAACCTTAACAATATCTGGGTAAGTATTTACTAGATTAACAGCCCGTTGTATTTCACCTTCATTTTGTTCACTTTCAATGTTATGATCTGGTGGAAGCTCTGTCCAGGCATTTTTGCAGTCTATCCATGCACCAAGCATTACGTACATTTCAAATCCTTTTTGTTCTTGCTTAAGCTCGGTAATGGCTTTTAAAATGTTACCAGCATGGGGTAGCTGAACATTATAAGTTCTCAGTATTTTAATACCCAAAGCAGATAGAATCTTCAAATCCTCTTTTAGCTGTGGAATAGTGGGTTGATCTTCCCGGGTTTTTGTTCTATAACCTCCGTAGGATATGGCCTGATACTCTGGTTTGCCTAATATATCTTTTGCTGTCACTGATTTAGTTTCTCTAATTGTTTCTTGATTATTTGATTCATCATTTTTCGTATTTGTGCATGACAACAGATACGTTGCCACTGCAGTAATAAATACTATTTTTACTGCATTTTTCATGATTTTTGTGTTAGTTCTGCTACGATCATTGGTTGATGTTATAATTTAATCCATAACCAAATGGGTATAACGGCTGAATACTTTTATCCCAATAATTTGGTCCATATTTACCTTCAAAATCGCTTATTTTTTTAGGCCATGAATGTGGTAGTTTTCCTTTGAAGTCGTGTTTTCCATATAGTACTTCGGCAATTCCTCCGCCTTCTGCCCCTGGCAACCAGGCAGCTACAAACGCATCTGACTCGTTAATTTCGTCAGTAACAATCAACGGCCGACCTGAAATAAGCACAACTACCACTGGAATTTCTTTTTTCTTATAATTATCAATGTATTTCTTATGCTCTTCAGTGAGGGTCAGTTGAAACAAGTCCATTTCACCACCTATATCGCCATAAAACTCTGCATATGGCTTTTCTCCAACAACAACTAAGGCAACATCTCCATCATATTTACCCGTTCCGTCCTTGTCATAGACTACATTTTCAGGAGCGATTTCATTGAAACCTTCCAGTATAGTAGTTGCTCCCTGGTAATTTTCTTCGGTGCCTTGCCAATGTATCGTCCACCCACCGGATTGTAATCCTGCATTATTGGCAAACTCGCCCACCACAACAATTTTTTGTTCAGGGTTAAGCGGGAGGGTATTCTTATTATTTTTTAAAAGTACCAACGACTCTCGTACCGCTTGCCTGGCAACTTGACGGTGATTTTCACTACCAATTACATCAATCAATTTGGCATCAGGAAATGGGTTATCGAACAAACCCATCTTGAATTTTAATTTTAATATTCGTTTAACTGCATCATTTATTCTTGACTCAGAAACCAGGCTATCTTCTACAGCTTTTTTAAGCCCTATTTGAAAACCTTCCAGATCTCCGTCCACAGCCATCACCATGTCAATTCCTGCATTAATTATTTCATATTCACCAAATCGTGAATAGCCCTTCCAATCGGTGAGTACAATGCCTTCAAATTTCATAGAATTTTTTAGCGTATCGGTTATTAATGCTTTGTGGGCATGCATAGAGATACCCTGCATGGTGTTGAATGAAGTCATTACAGCGCCAACTCCGGCATTTATGGCAGCTTGATAGGGCGGAAGTAATCGTTTGGTAACTTCCTTCATGCTTAATGTGGTTTCACCGCCTTCTAAGCCATTATCTGTCGAGCCATCACCAATGAAGTGCTTGGCCGTTGCCAGTACCGATGAAGCCTTACTAAAGTCCCCTTGATGTCCTTCCACAGAAGCTTTTGCCATGTTGGAAGTTACCTCCATACTTTCAGAGAATGCCTCATAAACGCGGCCCCATTTCTCGTTGTAAGGTATTGCAATACATGGAGAGAATACCCAATTGAAACCTGTTGCTCTCGATTCCAGTGCAGTGATTTCTGCGGCTTTTTTTACCAATTCCACATTGCCAGAGGCTCCAAGGCCAATGTTGTGTGGAAAAATGGTTGCACCGTCAAAAGTATTTTGTCCATGTACCGCATCAACACCGAAGAAAAGAGGAATTGATAAACGCTGAGATAAAGCTTTTTTCTGAAGTTCTATGAACTTCTCCTGCCATTCGCGTGCGGTTTCACCAGGCGTTGGACCTTCTGTATGAATAATTGCACCTAAATGCTTTCCTTCAATGTGTTCATCAAAATGGCGAACCATTGTCATCTGACCTATCTTTTCATCCAAAGTCATATGGGCTAAAAGTGAATCTGCCTTTTTCTCAATCATATCATACTCTGTAATCCCTTCAGTCATTTTACTATTACAAGCATTATAAACAGCTATAAATAAGAAGATTATAATTCCATAGCTGTTGAGATACTTCATTACTTTAATATTGATTCTACAATTTGTACTTCAACCTTTTTAATTGATCCAGTGCGCTTAAAAATTTCATTCGTTGTGGGCTTATCCAATGTCAAACCATTGATTGTTCTCTTTCCATTTTTAGCATGGATTTCAATTTGATTATTTAATCCAAGTTTGTAGATGATTGGCGTCTGGCAATAAGTAAAGGCAAGTGCATTTTTTGGAATTGGAATTGAATTTAGGTTTGAATTCAAATCATAATACTCAAACATTTTTTCCTGTTCCAATAACTCATTTTTTCTAAGCATTACCGGCTCAAAACTTATTCTGCCATGCTGTACAGTTACGCCTAATTCACCAAACCTGCTCAATATATCTTCTTTAACCTGGCCGGTCATACCCGGTTGTTGTGCACCCTTGCCCATTGGCGTATGTGAATAGGGGTCTGTTGGAAAAGCACCGTATAGTTCAGGCGATTTATGGACACCTATCCCCTCATTTATTTCATAGTAGTGCTCTAACAGTCTGCCTATAATTTCTGAACTCTCATTCAATTCTATTGCTTGCAGGCAACATTCCTGTGTTGCCAGTGAGAGTTTGGAAACCATGTGCCAATATATAGAACCAAGACCTTCATAACCGAAGAATGTACCCGAACGCCCGGTAAATGATTTATGGTTAAAAACATCTTCAAAGACAGAAAGAATGTAGTCTGATTCTTTTTTTACAAGTTTTTCAAATCCCGTCTCTTGCAAGTGGGTTAATGCATTTTTTAAATCATTGGCATTTTTAAAGTTGCCATTGAAATGAAGTTGCCCATTAATATCTTGTTCAACAATGCTGGTGTTTCCTTTTGATATCAGACTCTTGAATAACTCTGATTTTTCTACAGCATTTTTTGGGATATTATTTTTGTTTAAAAATCCTGGAAGTTCTTTGTTAGGATAGAGCAGATAGCTGTACTGATCTGGTCTGAATAAAGCACTGCCCTTTAAGGCATCGAGCACGCCCAATGCCTGTTTTGGAGTCAGGTATTTACTGCTAAGTACTGCCACCTGACCTTCTAACATTTCATCCAAATTTCCTATGGATATTCCATTGGGATGAACAGACATAATGTTATAGGCATGATACATACCATCTTCTCTTTGATTTGCCTTTATGGTATGTTCTAAATAGCTGAGTGCCAATGATGCAAATTCTTTAATTTCACTTACCGGCACTTCAGTTTTGGTTCCTGAAAATGTAGTGTTATAAATTGATGTTCTATAATTGCTGGCAGCTATGCCTAACTTGTCTGTGATAATTTTACGCTTGGTATCGTCAAAATTACCTTTTAAGAGTTGTTCGTGATCAGCAAGGGTATTCTTTATGTTTTCGAAACAAGTGACTAGTTCACTAGAAAATTTTAACGAGGCTGAATCGTCTGGTAATAAATTAATGAAAAATTTAAGAAAACGATATAGGTAATATAGCGTTACCATAGACACCCCGTTTCCTACAAGGGCATTATTGGCATCGTTCCATTCTGGCCGCTGAGTATTCATCCATATACCACCTTCGGGTATGAAATTTGACATTTTTGCCAATACAGATGCTAAAATCTTTTCTATGAGGTTTACTTTATGAATCGAACCAGATTGATTGAGAAGTAAAGAGCTATCCGCACCAATTTCATTACTTCGCTTCTCAATTTCCCTGTCGGCATGTTCATCAAAATCGATGGTATCTTTTGGATTGGCCAAAATTTGATCATAGCTTTTAATACGATAAGGGACATTGGAATAAACAAACATCTCATCATCGAAATATTTGTTCAGGTTGCCTGGGTAATGATTCTCACTGATTTCCAGAAACTTTAGAAGGTATATTATTTGATGATCACCCCAATATCCTATGTACGACCAGGGATCATCCGGTTCAATTCTTTCCCAGTCGATACCGTCTTTAGTGATTCTGTAAGGATTGTAACCGTCAAAAGTGGAAGCATTTAAGAATCTAAATATCATTCCATCTATAAATTCTGGATAGGAGTGGGCGAGGGCTTCCCAATTCTGAAATATATCTCGCCAATTACCCTCATAGTCTAAAATTTTAGAGCCGTCTTCATTATGGGTGTTTATTGAAAATTGATTCCATGGCCTGCTCGGGTCTCCATGTCTGCGACTAAATTTTAATGGTAAATATTCTATACTCAAACGTTTTAAATCAGAATCATCTGTTTGTTTGTTAACCGCTTTAATAGTGTCTAACGAAATGGTATCCTCAAGCTCTTTGAGTTGCTTTTCATTTCTATTGAATACTTTTTTATTTGCATTTTTGAGGTATTGGCAATAATCATTTTTGTCAATTCTGTAAGCATCGTCAAAAATACCTCCTCGCATAATGTTAAAAAGTGTGTTTGAAAAATGCCTGGCATCTCTTAAACCATCTCTTGAAAGCTGAAGGGCATCTGCAGCTGCATTTAACTGAATTAATTTGTTAGTGCCAGAAGCAATATCTTTTTCTAATTCTGCTTGAAGTGAGCTTTCATTTTTTAAGCGTTCGTTTAAGTTAATAATTGAGCTTACTGTATTATTAACATTGGCTACTATCAGCCACTTTTTATCGGTATTAGGTGGCAGATTAATTGTTGATGATACAAAATAGGCTCCTTTTTCTGCTTTAATGTCAGTTTCCTCAACAAGTAGCTCTCCATTTCTAAACTTATTTAACTGAAGCGATGATAATAGGTGCGTGCAATTGTTAAGCCCTGTAGACCAGGCAATGTTTGCTTTTAATGCTTCACTGGGTTCTGCTCTATCTACAATTATTGCACTTAATGCAAATATTCCAATCCCTGATTCTGAATTCAATTCACTCCGTTTATAGGCGTCTACAAGGTTGCTTCTAATATCTTGAATGGCACTGCCCACACCAAATGGAATAATGTTTTGTAAACCATCTACAAGTGTTAGCTGAATGCTTGAGGTTGAATTGTTGGTAAGCTTACTTTTTCTGACAAATCCAAACTTATTGCTGGTATTCCATTCGTATTGAAATGTTAAACCCAACGTATGATTTACTTCTTCGAAAATAATTTTATTGCCATAGCTACTTTTGTAGAGGTTTCTGGTTAAGCTGTATTGAGCATAAAACCTTACTGAAAATGGTTCCCAAACCTTTACACCAGTATCCGACTGGATCCTAATAATCGTTTTGCTTCCTGTAGTTTCGGCCGATTCTATTAATTTATCATCCGTATAATATGGGAAGAGGGCATATTCAGCGTTTTTTCTGCCAGCAGTTAAGCCCCCATTACTGCCAATAAACATCCAATGATTGGAGTCACTAACAATGCTCATGAAAAAAGGCCTTAACCGGTCTACATTGGATATCTTAAAAAATGTCTCCTTATTTATAGAAACCTGTGTGATTTGTTGATCCAAAAGAAATTGATGATTTAAAGATTAAATAATATTATTTCAAAAGGTCGAACTTATTGGTCCGACCTTATTATCTGTATTTTATTATGGGTTAAGAACGATTGACACATTATCAATATTGGCTGTTACACCACAGCCTGCCGGCCCGCATACACCTTGAATTAACAGTGACAGCCCACCATTGGTATTGGCACCACCGGGTATTGTATATGTTTGTGTATAGGTAGTCCAATCTGCTGTTAAGGTTGGGTTTTGGCCAAGTGCCCCAAAATCCACAGTTATTGGGTCTCCTGCTTCGCCTTCTCCTAGTTCTACAAAGAGTAGTACACCAAATACACCGCCATCGCCTTGCAATGTCCCTTTATGATCAAAACTTATTTGAACAACATCACCAGCTTGAACTGTGCCAATACCAAACCTTTCTTTTTTGATTCCCGGATTTCCACCAGGGCCTACAACTTCAATTTTAGCTGAATTGGATCCACCATTATTTTCTGTATTGTCAATACTAACCGTACCGCCATTGTCGAAGAATAGCCAATCTCCTGGTGCATCTGCTATTCCATTTTCAGGATCTTCAAAACCTGGATTAATAATTAGGTTGCCGTCAACGGGATCGCCTCCACCTCCGCCTCCGCCTCCTCCGCCACCACCGGTGCTTGCTGCTAAGGCTACATCGTCAATAACTACAACACCAACATCTGCTCCCAAGTCAAATAAAAGTCGGTTATTTTCATTACCTCCAAATGGAGTACCAGACTCATCTGCACTTGTTGTAAGCTCCACAGTATACATAGTTGGCGTATCCGTTATTTCCAACCATGTAGTATCAGCTTCAAAATCACCAAAATTCTGCCCCAAACCTACTACAATGCTTCTAGTTCTATCAGAGGATGCTTCAAATGTTAACGTGTAAGTTTGTCCGATTACTAGATTTACTTCTTGACTTAGGTTCACATTAAATGGTTCACCAGCGGCTAGTACATCTGCAAAGTAAAAACTATTGTCACCTTCTGTTCTTACTTCTACACCTGTTGCGCTAAACCAACCTGTATCATCACCTGTTTCAAAGTCACCATTTACAAGGCCAACAGTAACGTCTCTAGTTACCGGGTCAGCTGCATTCCCGGCTTCGTCAGTTACATTATAAGTTACCGTGTAAGAACCTGCAATAGATTCATTGACATTGCTAGTTACAACAATTTCACTTGAAATATCACCATCAATATTATCGGTTGCAGTAGCCCCAGGGTCATTAAAAGTATCACCTGTGATAAATTTAAATGGATTGTCACCATTTAAAGTAATAACTGGTTTTACTAGGTCAGCATCTGAAACTATCACCGTTCTAATCACCTCATCAGCGGCATTTCCTGCTGCATCGGTTACGTTATATGTGATCTCATAACTCCCTTCAGTATTGATATCTAGAGCTGAATTATCTATGACGATATCACTTGAAATGTCACCGTCAATATTATCTATTGCAATTGCTCCTAATTCTATATATTCACCACCTGTAACAACAGCAACGGTGGCATCGCCATTTAGTGTGATAACAGGAGGCGTAGTATCTACGGTGGCACTTTGAATTACATCATCAAAATAAAATGTACCTGCTGTAGTGCCTGGGCCATCTGCAAAGAGCGTAAAAATTGAGTAGCTATCAGATGCGCTAAAATCGAATGTCATAACTTCCCAGCCTGTTCCACCATGACTTTCAGAAGCTTCTACCTCGTCTACATCATCACCTTCTAATTTGGCTAGGACATCAATTGGCGTATCCGACCAGAAACTCATGGTAACTGAACGTTCAGTTTCTAGGTTCAAATTGTTTCCTAAATCAAACGACACACCTTCGGATTCTGCACCACTATTGATGATGGCACCTACATTTGTGCTCTTATTATTTGACCCTGACTCATCAGGGTTGGACACCACTTCAAAAGAGGCACCACCGAATACATAAGCTTCATAATTTACGCTTGCATCATCAAAAGTAATGGGAAGGCTAACAATCTTTTTTACCACAACAGAAATGGTATCTGAAAACGTGTTGGAAGCCCCTGCTGAATTCAGGGCGGTTAAATTCACAATATAGGTACCATTTTCATACGTTTTGGTAGGCTCTTCATCTGTTGAGGTTGTTTCATCACCAAAATCCCATTGGTAGGAATCGGCATTTTCCGATGTATTTTCGAAAGTTACTGTTCCTGAATTTTCGTTTAATTCAAAATTGAATCCTGCAATTACCTGAGGTAAGTTCTCATCTTCGTCCCCGCAACCTGCGAAAAGAAAAATCAGGGCAAATGCTGGAATGATTAATAAATAGTTTATAATATTTTTCATGATTGGAAGCTTAGTCATTTAAATCATTATTTGTAAACCCTAACATAGTCTACCTCCAAAGTCTGAGGGAAGACTGTATTATCGCTAGGTGAACCAACAAAAGTTCCACCAACAGCAAGGTTAATTAGTAAATAGAATGGTTTATTAAATACCCATTCGCCTGTTACATCACCAGGAGTAATTTGGTTGTACAATACATCGTCTACATAAAAGTTGATGTAATTGGGACCCCATTCAATGCCAAAAACATGAAATTTGGTATCAAACCGATCATTAGTTAATGTATAACTTTTGGTTATCGCCTCACCGGCAGAGTATCCAGGTCCGTGGACAGACCCTAAAACAGTGGAAGGATCCTGTCCTCGAAACTCCATAATGTCTATTTCTCCGGCATTCGGCCAAGGATTAATCAATATGTCAGCACCAAGCATCCAGAAAGCAGGCCAAATACCCTGACCCCAGGGTAGCTTCATTCTTGCTTCAAAACGACCATACTGTTGTTCAAATAGATCTTTAGTGAGAATTCTTGCAGACGTATAGCCTGAACCTTCGAAGTTTTCCTTAATGGCAGTTATTTTTAATATACCATCTTCAACCCTTACATTCTCAGACCTGTTAGTATAATATTGAAGTTCTTGGTTTCCCCAGCCATTGTTGCCTGTTCCAATATCAAAATCCCATATTTCTGGGTTTGGGGCCCCATCAGTATCAAATTCCTCAGCTAATACAAGCGTATTTAGGGTAACTACCTCTTGGTCTTCACCCTCACAACCAACCATGCATCCTAATAAGAGTATGGGTAAGATATATTTTAAGCTTAATTTATTCATCATTTCAATTTTCAAATTCATCACGTATTAATCTTTGTAGAAATAAATATTGTCAACGAAAATATCAGTTATTCCACCTTGCACGAATACCACTCTTGCCACATTGCTGAGGTTAGGAGACCCAGCACCTCCACCGCCTGTTCCTTGCGTGAATGCATCCAATGGTATATCAATCCCAATCCAGGCGCCCTCTTCAAGCTCAGATCCAAGAACATTAAATCCACCAGCTGTATCATCTGACCCACCTAAACCAGTATCCGTATTATCTGGTCCAAAATCGATGATTTCAACCACCAGTACGGCTGTCGGATCAAATTCTTGGGTAACTTGAACATCTAAATGTAGAAATGACATGCCAGATACATCTACGGTACCATCCCATCCGAGACCAACAAAATCAATATTGCTGTAAGCCAGCGCAGGATTACCTGCAATATCAATAACGGCTATATCAATTGGGCCACCAGCACCTGGGCCATTAAAAACAGCTGGTTGAAAACCACTTACACTTGCATAAGCATCACTATAGATTGAAACAACGTTTGCCGGATCACGAGCTGGAGGTGTATCTGGTACAGGGATATTGCCAACTACATTAAGTGCTATCGACCCGAAGGCTTCAATACCGTTGATTTCAGCTGTTATAACAGCATTACCTCTTTTTAGATTCGTAACTTGGCCTAGTTCATTAACTCTTGCCACTTCGGGATCACTGGAGTGAAAATCAAAATAACGCGGAGCTACACTAACAGTTAAATCCTGGCCAGTTCCTAGATTAAAAGTTTCTGTGAATGGACCAAGTTCTAGTGTAACGCCAATAAATGTTTCTGTTTCTATATCCTGACCTTCTAAGATGGATGGTCGTGGTTGTGCTATTGTTCCCAGCTTTTCGAATCTTAATTCGTCAATCCAAAACGTCCAGCCAACTTCATTGCCATTTGGCACACCGTCCGGGTCTATTCCGCCAGCAGAAAATTCAAAGACATTTCTTTCTTCAATGAGTACAGAGGGGTCCGGTATTGGAATGATATATTGTTGCCAGCTTGTACTCAGTTGAACATTGGAGGCTGCAGCTCTGTATTCCAATCCAAAGCCTACTTCGCCAAGTATCCCCGCCTGGGAACCTTTTGCCCAGAAAGTTAAAGCATCAAAATCAGTTAGATTTCTTCCTGTTCCATCGATAACAAAACTTGCTCCAGCAAAATTACCGCTGGGATCTGTGGCATTAGGAACATCTATCCTGATGGAAGCTTCCCCTTGGTAGGCTTCAGATTCATCTACTGAAAAAACGTCTGGCTTGGCTCCATCACCAACAAAAGGAAAGTAAAAGTTTGAGCCAAGGCCAATGAATGTATCTGTAAAAATGTCTCCTGTTTTCGAAAATGTGGCAAATCGAACATCTTCAGATGGTTCTCTTTCACAACCTGAAATTGTTAAAATAAATAATGCCAGAAACAAAATTTTAGAAGTTTTTATCAATTGTATATTTTTCATTTCTCTGATATTATTGTCCAATGTTTATGTGAACATATGTTCTAAATTCCCACTCGTTACCATCTGGAAAGCCTACGGGGCTTATAATAGGGGCAGTGGCAAATTCATCGGCTGCTAACGGAGCATACCTAGGGGAGTATTGGTTTAATGATCTCCAAGTAAAACGCGCCCCGATAGTAGTATTAGGTAAAATAAACCAGTCTTGTTTGCCTGCTGTGGTTGAAATGTCAGCCATCAGCTGTAGCGGGAAGGTTAGGTTAAAATCTCTGTGGTAATCGAATGGCCCCCAATCGTTCACTTTAACATGAGACATTAATTTCATTTTCTTGTAAATCACCCTCACTTCTCCACCATATCTCTCTATACTTCTTGGATCCGGGCCATTTGCTTGTCCGTTTCCACCATAGAGATTACCAATTATTCCTAGTTCAGGATTTAGTTTAGATACAATACGAGCATGCACTTCCCATAAGTCGAGCGCAGGTGGTGCACCGTCAGCTGCGCTAGGAATACGACCTGTTCCTGGAAAAATTACCGCTGCATCTTGTGAAGTTGGCAGATGTCGATATACAAATCCGAAACTTGCAGCCAATTTGGCATCTTCGGCACGGTCATTATCCCATTCGTACATCCATGAACCTGGTGTCGGGTCGTATGTGAAGAGAATTTCACCCGCTACTGTTTCCCTGTTGGCTCTTACTACAAACGGATCATCTAAGATGTTTCTTAATCTTCCAGGTCCGCCAGTATCACCAGGCATTGGGTCTACAAGTGGTTTCTGATATAAGAAATTAGGTGCTATTTGCCATTTTCCAATACCGTAAGTAAATCCTGTTAAAACGTTGGTTTGATTACCGCTTCCGCTATCTTTTAACTTCCAGCCTGTAAATGTTTGTGTATAATCGCCACCACCATTGGCCACTAAACCCATGGCAGCTGTAGATGCGTACCAGTTGATTCTTCCTCCTTGGTACGTTAATTTAACTTTTCCGCCCCAGGTGTCGTCAGCACTTACTTCATCAACGAATACCTCGTAATCTCCTTCTTCACCTCTGGCAAATTGAAACTCTCGACCAACGAGCGGCTGGCCACCCCAGATTCCACCAACTTCTACTTTTAATTTATCGAATTCAGTTTCGGCATGTAGCGTAACCCTTCTGGTTTTAGGCTGTGGTACGGCAATAGATGTTACTGCTGCTCCCGGGTTTTCTATATCTTCATGAAATATACCCGTCACTTTAAATCGGTCAATATGTTTAGTGTATTTTACAAGGAGTGCAGGGTTAGCTCCCCACCACAGTTCTCTACCATAAGCCAGCTTCAAACCCTTAAATATTTTTTTACCCTCTACTTCTACACCTTGCGGTGCTAGTCCGCCATAGATATCCAGATTAGGTCCGTAATTAGCTTCAGGGTATAAACCGAAGAAGTCTCCCTCATATCCCCAATGGTAATGGCCTGTTCTGTAGAATCCCTCCAGATTAAAATATTCATGATTCCAACTATATTCTGCTTGATAAACAGACAATCTGTTTAATTGAGTTGGCACAGGACCATTGCCATTTTGTGTGTTAACGAAGTCTGTACGGCCACGAGCTTCATAAAATAATTCATTAATAGGATTTTCTGCCACGTTACCCACAACATTAAAGGTTACTTCAGCTCTAATATTGGATGCTGGGTTGGCTTCAAAACCGATAAAATAGGATTCCATGTGATCGAACCCTAATTCACTTGGAAAGACAGGGTTTGTTGGATCGGCCTCATCAGGTGTAGTTATTAATTTTCCTCCTGTATTAAAAGTGCTAAACTCAGCTCTAAGTGTACTTAACTTAATTTTGCCACCTTGGTCAGCTTTTAATGCGGCTTTATCGCCTCTGGCTTGCGATACTGCATTCATCAATTGAATGCCTAAGAAATGGCTTTCAACGCTTTCGCCTGTTAAACCAGGGTAGTACGGGTCGAAGGCATGCACTTCTTTGAGTGCGTAGTAAGCTGCACGAGGATAAAGCGTATACAAACCTCTTGCGTCCGTCTGTCCCTTAGCACAGATGCCAAACCACTCTTCATTCATATTGTTTTCGCCTTGCTTAAAATCGCTGGTGTAGCCACCGTTACCCCAAGAGGCTTCGGTGTTATGAATATCTAATTCCTTTGTTTGTCCTCTTTTCCACCAGCCATCACTAAATTGAAAGGTGAAACCACCAATTGAGTTGCCACTTTTTCCTAAACCTGCGGCATTGGCATAAATGTCATTCCAATTGTTTACCATGTAAAATGCCTGCGATTTTTGATCTTCCCTGTTTTCTATGGCGTTATAAGCATCAGCACCAAATTCAGCGAAGAGTATTGGCTTGTCTAACTCATTCTTAACACGTTCAAAAGCATCTCCGAAAGACGCTCCACGATACATATTTGTACCATATATATCTATGTCAGGGCATTCTTCTTTTACCAGGTCAAGGTATAATAAATCACCATTACAAATGGCAATGGGATGTGATGGATCGAGCGATTTCATTTCCAGAACGGCCTCATTAAACAATTTATACATTGCGCGTGCTCGCTGGCGAATAGTTGAGCTTTCACTATCTATCGGAATATCTTCTGTTTCGGCACCGCCCCAGGATAGACCGTAGTTATTTTCATTACCCAACATATAAAGTAAAAGGCCAGGAGTATCTTTATATTCATTGACTAAATCCCTTACTGTGTTCATAAGCAAATCCCTAACACGCTCATCAGCGTATTCTGTATTTGCTAACCAAGTACCATTAATAGTAAGCCCATATCGTCCAAATGGATCGTTAATCATAGTATAAATACCATAATTTTCGTAGATGTACTTCACCCATTTAGGCTGAATTCCAACATAAACCCTAATCGCATTAACTCCCATATTTTTCAATAATGACATTTCCGCATCGAGTGCTGCCTGGATAATGTTGTCGGGTTGATTCCAAAGACTGTATGAATAGTTTGTTCCAATGGGTACGTAATCCCAGTTCATACCGTTAATCATGAAGTCTTTTCCATTAACTTTTAGCTTATATCCTTCGCTATTCTTTACTACAGCTACTTCATCAGACTGGGCATTTACTGTTGTAATTGATATAAGAAAAAAAATTACTAAGTAGAAGTTTTTCATTTTATATTATTTGGTTCATTTTTTTCTTCTTTTAAGAGTGCAATCGATTTATTTTTTCTTGCAAACGTTTACTGCGGCTCATGAAAAACAAATTGTTTACTGGATTGTTTTAGGCACAGAATTCCCAAACTAGATTTATTCTTGTGCTATTTCCTAAAAAATTACTACATCAATTATTTACACAGACTACTACAAAATTGTTTTTAGACTGCTTCACTGATTAAATTTTAGATATATTTACTCTACAACTGCCTCAACATGAATATTTTTAAATTACTCTTTTCTGTTTTATTGTTGAACTTGATTCTTCTGTCCTTCACCATAGTGGGGCAGAAAAAAACAGGTGTATATCCGATCAAAAATTTTGGACCTGAAGAATATCAGGCAGGTATTCAAAATATAGATTTTGCACAAAACAGAAATATGAACCTTTTTGTGGCCAATAATTTAGGTGTGCTTTCTTATAACGGTAGCAAGTGGGAAACTCATGCCTATAGAAATGGAAAGAAGCAACGTTCACTAGCATTTGATCAAATATTAAATCGACTTTATGTGGGTTCGCAAGGTGAATTCGGATATTTTGAGAAGAATTGGGAATATACTTCCCTTTCAAAATTAATTTCCGAAGAATCACCAGATTTTGATGAGGTGTGGGACGTGTTCATTTTTGATTCCAACGTATATTTTTGTACGTTCCAGGCTATTTTTGTTTTTGACGGAACTTCTATCAACACTATTACAAATGAAATAGGCTTTAATAGATCATTTTCTACCAGAAACAGATTATATACCCAAAATCAAAATGGAAAGCTATTTGAAATTGATGGATTGGATCTTGTGCCTGGAATTAAACAAGGTCAATTTAACCAGATAGTTTCAGGTATAATCTCTGTAGATCAAGGTAATCTTATTTTTTACAATTCTGGAGAGGTAGAGTTAACAAATATTGTAGATGTAAAAACTATTTATCCTGAGCTGATAAATGCCTTATCTGGTAATTATATAAATCATGTTACTCAATTGTCAGATTCCAGATTATCAATTTCAACACAAAGGGCAGGACTTTTTTTATATGATTTACAAAGTGGTGTTATCGAGAATATTAATGCATCAAATGGACTACAATCCAATGCTTGTTTAAGATCTTTTCAAGACCATTCTGGAAATCTCTGGGTAGGAATGCAGAATGGCTTGGCATTACTTGATATAAATTCACCAATTAGGCTTATAGGAAAAGAAATTAACATTCAAGGAAGCGGCTATGAAGCGTTTCAACGACCTGAAGGAACTTATTATACTACATCAAACGGGATATACTTTTTAGCAAATGGAGCAGCTCAGTGTGTATTTTTAGCAGGTACTGAAGGTCCTTCCTACAGCATAAAACTTATAAATAACTACTTATACGCTGGCCATCATTCAGGGCTCTTTTTACTCGAAAATGGTAAGGCTTTACGTACTGCCAGTACAGATGGTTTGTGGGACATTAAGCGTTTACAGTCAAACCCAAATTATGCACTAGCCGGTACTTATTCCGGATTATATCTGTTTGAAATTACAAATGAAGGTAAGCTTAATGCAAAATATAAAATCCGCGGTTTTCAGGAATCGAGCAGGTTCTTTGAAGAGGACATAAACGGTGCTATTTGGGTAGGGCAGTTTTACAAAGGGCTATACAAATTGGATTTAAACAATGACCTTAGCGCTACTTCTGTTGAGCGTATTACTAGTGACAATGTACCCATTGAAGAACATATAGTATTAAGTGAAATCAATGACGAACTTTTTCTGGCTACTAAATCTGGCGTATATCAAATTAATCAGGATGACAATACGATATCAGAAAGCAAGGTATTTAATGCTGAATTAGAAAATCAATGGGTTTATCTCTTAACCCAAGATAAAAACAAAAATGTGCATGTTTTTTCAGAGAGCAGGGTAGGCTTTTATAAACAAGTAAGCCTTAATAATTATCTTTTTGTTCCATCGTCCCTTTTTCAACTAAGGCACTCTTTTAATAATGATTTGCTAAATGTTTCAACCCATATAGAAGATGGGGTATACTTTAATGCGAATGAAGGATTTATTTATTATAACCCATTAGTTGAAAATCAAATAACAATGGATAAAAAACCTGTGGTAAGCAGTATTTTTAGCGTGGATGAAGACACTTTGTTATTTGCTCGTCTGCCGTTCGAAGATATAGTACGTACTAATAGTTCCATTGCGTTTAAGGAAGTAAAGGATATACAGTTTACAGTTGAATCTTTCAAATTTAAAAATGTCGATAATCAACAATTTAGATACCATTTGGAGGGGTTTGATAAAGTCTACTCAGACTGGACTTTTTCCCCAGTAAAGGAATATACCAATTTACCTGCCGGCAAGTATAAATTTTATGTACAAACCCTTAATTCTTTAGGAGAGCGCTCTACAAGTGAACCACTAATTATTACGGTAAAGCCACCTTTTCTTAAAACAAAATGGATGAAGTTAATTTATGGGCTTTTAGGTATTACACTTATTGTTCTTCTTTATCGTTTTCAACGTTTTAGATACAAAGGGAAAGAGAAGAA
>NZ_JAVJUY010000302.1:0-3534 GCF_040220315.1 Fulvivirga sp. | reverse complement strand
TCGATTACCTGAGAAAAAGCCTCTATTTTTACGTCATGTCCGTCAGGGTCGGTTCCTAATATTATTTCATTGATAGACTCCCCTGCCTCCACACAAATATCTTCAGGTATCGTTAACTCAGGCCGCTCGTTGTCACAGTCTTCTACAATAATTTGCATGTCTCTTGTTACAAACCCTAACAATCTCCAGGCTCCTGAAATAAACCTGTATTCTTTAACAATAAAGGCTATATTATATTCCCCAATGGCTCCAGGTGCATTCCATTCAATTTCTCCGGTTATTGCATCAATTCTAAAAAAAGGAGGTCCATCTCCTGTTTCATTGCCAGTATTAAAATTTTGATAAAATACGCTTGACGCAGGGTCAATATAGGCTGCTACATTTGTGCCCACATCTTTTTTTGGAGTAACTAATTCAAAGGAAATACTGTCGCCATCAGGATCAAATGCTCCCGGATTATGGAAGAATGCCACCCCAGAACATGCGCGGTCAATTGGCGGAATGAGTAATTCAGGTGTATTGTTGCAACCAAAGAAAGGATCTATTCTAATTTCAGTTTCAAGATAAAAGGTGGTATTAACGGAATTGCCGTTTTCTATATTTAATACACCGGCATTTCTATTTGCTTCTACATAACTGATTGTAAATTTACCATTAGAACCATAGGTATGTCTTACCGTAAAAGCTGCTTTACTTACATCAGCTCCCAGATCTTCGTTGATTGTCTCCACTCTGGTACTACCGTCTGCATTGTAAAAAACATGCGTATTATTCTGGATTTCGGGTAAACCTGGGGGTGTGCGACCAGATAAAAAATAATCATCAGGATCAGACTCGTCACCAAATCGTAATTCACCCATACCAAATAAAACAGGATCAACAGGGCCGCTATCAGTGTAAACTATGATGGTGATTTCGAAAGTACGGCCCTCACAATCAACTCTTTTCACAATAATTTCTCCTGCTCTTAAGTGTGTAGCATTAACATCTGAATAAAGTGATAAGCCAAACAACAACACCAAGCTTAAAAAAATATTTCGTATCAATTTCTTCGTAATAATAGTAAAATGTTTTTGTCTGATGCGATTCGTGTGATGCTTTGAGAACACTAAATTAAGTGAATTAGTTACAAACATCTATTAAACTTTGATATTAGCAAATATCGTGCTCAATCTTTAACTATTTTTGAGTAAGATTAATTAGATATGAGAATAGTTAAGGAATTAGTAAAGTCAAATATTAAAATCTCAATCTTCAGTTGGAATGGTAAGTACCTACTTAAGTTTGAACAAGGCGATATTGAGCAAACTTATAAAATTGATGAATTCGATGTGATTTCGGAAAGTGACTTAGATAAACTACTAACTGAAGATTTTCTAAAAGATTTGCAACAACAATTTATCTCAATGAATAAAATGTTTGATAAACATTCTCAGCATATTCTATGAGCAATCTAAAAAGTGCTAAATGTTATCTCAGTGTGGAAGGTGATGAAAATAATTGCTGTTTCATTAGTAATGATAGCCTTACTGTTATTAAAAATGCAAAAAAAAATAATTACCCTCTAGAATGGGTTAAACAAGTATACTTCAAAGAAAAAATATTCTTGATACCCATCGTTTTTGGCGGTATTTCTGCCTCACTGTCAGCTTTGGCCTTGTTTGAATACTTTTTAAATCCATGGATTATGTTAAGTGTTTTGTTTTTATCATCGCTTGTTGTTTATTATGGAATTCAGGGCGGAACCGCACTTGTAATTGTAACACCCATTAAAGAATATGACTTCTTCCTAAAAAATGTGTCAGACAATTTAAAGGCATTTGTGGCTTACACTAATGCCACACTTTCGGGCGTAGAAACGAGTTACTATGTGATTTTAGATGGGAATCAGGAGAAATACCTTGAGCAGAAAGGAGAGCTAAAATTACCTGAGAGCGGTTTAAGGCTCGCAACATCCAAGCCAACAACACATTCTGCTGTATACCTAATACATTTTAATGATCCCACATTTGAAATACGATATCAAAAAGATAGTGCCCGCCAGCTAAATCCTGTGCTATTTGGAATATTAAAATTAGAATCAGTTAAAAAAATTGAACTGGCTGATTGATTTGTTTCTATTATATTTGAAATTCAACCGTGTCTAGATGAAGCTTAAAGAAGGGAATATAAAGAGTAAAAAGAAAAGGAAGAATTACAAGCCTATTCTTGCAGGCACAAAAGATTGGCCGGTAGTAAGACTTGCTAATAACAGAAAGCAATTTATTGAAAATGTGGTTGAAGAGACATTCGAAAGAATGCTCGAATCTAACCCTGGTAAAAATGAAATTCGTGAAGAATTACAAACTACTCTCCACAGGGAGCTACTTAGAATTACCAAAAACCCCTGGAAAGTTGACCCCGCAGATGACAAATCTTTTTGGAACAATGTAAAAAATGAACTGGTTGAATTCTCTGGCTCCAGTAATTCTGACGAAAAAGAGAACGAGCTTCTTAAAACAATTATTAGAAGATACGCCACGGAAATTGCCGGTAACTTCAAAAAGACAAGGTATCGTTTAGCACGTGAAATTATTAAATTTGGATTTGCGCGTTTGTTAAATGCAACAAGGGTTAAGCGCTTTGGGGCTTTTTTTCGAAGCCAGTATACTTTAAATGATAAAATTCAAATTGTAGGTAAAGCCAAGCAGCTACGCAAACTAGCCAAAGTTGGCACTGTAGTAATGGTTCCTACCCATTTCAGTAACCTTGATTCGATATTAATTGGCTGGATCATACATGTTTTAGGCCTACCTGCATTTATCTATGGAGCCGGTCTTAACCTGTTTAATATTAAAATCTTGGCTTATTTTATGAATAGCCTTGGCGCCTATAAAGTTGATAGGAGAAAGAAAAATCCCATTTACCTACAAACTCTTAAAGCATACTCAACACTTGCTTTAAAAGAAGGTGCACACAGCTTGTTTTTTCCAGGTGGAACGAGATCCAGATCGGGTCAGATAGAGTCATCGTTAAAATTAGGCCTGCTGGGTACGGCCATGGAGGCTCAGCGTTCAATATTTATAGATCATCCCAATAGGGATGGTAAAAAAATATTTATTGTGCCGGTAACTATCAATTATAATTTTGTTTTAGAGGCCCCTAGCCTGATAAAGGATTACCTGGCGCATACAGGTCAGGAAAAATTCTACGTTGAAAGTGATGTATATTCTTCTTCCTATAATATGATTAAATTCATGTTTAAGTTCTTCACCAAAGGCTCTGATATTTCAGTTTCCATAGGCAGAGGCATGGATTTGCTTGGTAATTATGTTGATGAAAAGGGTAATAGCATTGACAAGCAGGGTAGGTTTATAGATACGAGGCATTATTTTACCACGAATGGGGTAATCACAGAAGACAAGCAAAGGGAATCTGAATATACCAGAAGGTTGGCAGAAATTATTGTAAAAGAATTCCATCGTATCAACAGGGTGTTTGCCAGCCATTTAGTAGCATTTGTGGCATTTCGAATATGGCGGAAGAGATACGAAA
>NZ_JAVJUY010000301.1:0-4229 GCF_040220315.1 Fulvivirga sp. | reverse complement strand
GACTGTAATTACATTTCCATTTATTGTATATGTTCCTGTTGAAGTTTCAGTTGTGCCATCCTCAATATCCGTGAATGTAATAGTGCCGTTAGACAAGCGAATGGTGTAGCATTCGCTGGAGGTACAAGATAGAACTTCCGTGTCATTATCAGCAGGGTCATCGCACGTTTCAACTGAACCAGTTTCTGTCCATAATGTGCCTTCTAATGGGGTAGCCCCGCCATCATCGTCATCATCACCACATCCAGTGAAAGCAAAAAGTGATATAATAAGCACGCCATTGAACAAATAATAGAATCTTTTCATTATCGTATAATTTAAGGTGAAATAGGGAATATAAGTTAGCGATTGTTTACCTATTATCATCGAAATATTTATTTAATTTCGATCGACAGAACTACTTGATTTGACAGAAAAACCACTTTATTTCATTGCTTTGCTGCCCCCAGAGCCCATTTACTCAGAAGTGAGTGAATTAAAAAAATATATGTCCACAGAATATGGTAGCAAAGCAGGTTTAAGGTCACCTCCACATATTACCCTGCATATGCCCTTTAAAATTAAGGAAGAGAAGGAGCATGATCTCAAGGCTAGTATTACAGAGTTGGCGCAAGCTACAAACCCGTTTACAGTTTACCTCAATGGTTTTGGGCATTTTAGGGATCGAGTAATTTATATTCATATCGAGAATTCAGATGAATTAACTTTATTGTTTCACTCAGTAAATGAGGTAATGAAAAAAGTATTTAATGTCTTTAATTCTGACTATAAAAACCGTGGCTTTAATCCGCACATGACCTTAGCGTTTAGAGATTTAAAAAAACAAGTATTTCACAATGCCTGGCCAGAATTTGAGGCAAAGACTTTTGTGAAGCATTTTAGGGCGGAATCTCTCTGCCTATTAAAGCATAATGGGGAAAGTTGGGGTGTATATTACAAAGCTCCGTTTATTGTCCGGTAATATTCGAATCGGGCATTTTCTTAATTGGTATTTAATCAGTTTGAGAATTGTATTACTTTCAGAACCCAATTCCTCGTGCTTATTGATCATTTGAGCCAGAAGCATAGTAAATAACTTCCAAACAACCACATAAAGTAAAAAAACCGACATTTATATAATTACATTTTCTCCCTTTCTCAATAAAACCTATAATCGCAAATTAGTAAAAATTCGTATGGAGGAGTTTCTTTTGTATATGGAGCTGGGCCGCGATCACATAGTAGATTGGAACGGACTAGACCATATTCTTTTTGTGATAGCCATTTCGGGATTATATAGTTTTAAAGAGTGGAAAAGGGTAGTATTTCTAGTTACAGCTTTTACGGTTGGACATTCCGTGAGCCTTGCTTTAGCTACGTTTGAAGTCCTTTCTTTTTCAACCGAAATTATTGAGTTTCTTATACCGTTAACCATACTTCTCACAGCACTATTAAATTTGTTCAAAAAAGACACGCTATACCAAAATGTCAAGTGGAATAGTTATTTACTTACACTGTTTTTTGGGCTGATTCACGGCATGGGTTTTTCAAATTATTTAAAGCACCTTTTAGGTACGGGAAATAACATCGTTGTTCAGCTATTTGGGTTTAATGTTGGGCTTGAACTTGGCCAGCTTTTCATTGTTTTTTGTGTGCTGGGCAGTAGTTTTTTATTTACCGAATTATTCTCAGTGAACAAAAGAGATTGGCGGTTGGTTCTTTCTTCTGCGATAGCAGGTATTTCATTAATTCTAACGGTTGAAGCAATATACTGGTGAATCGATTAAACAAAACCATACTAACCTGTATTTTAAGTAGTGCATACATTTTGGGTGCCGCTCAGAGTTCGGAATGGCAAGGCAAATTTGAGCAATTAAACAAAGAGTTACCCACACCAAATGAATATCGTTCGGGCTCTGGTGCCCCCGGGCCAAAATACTGGCAGCAACGGGCAAATTATGATATTGATGTTACGCTTGACGATGCAACACAAGTAATATCTGGAGAAGAAACTATCACCTATTTTAATAATTCCCCTCAACAACTTACCTATCTGTGGGTACAGTTAGATCAAAATATTCTTGATGAAGATTCTGCAACACCTAAGATTTCGTTAGATGGAATTGCCAACAGTGCGGACACCAAATCTGCAGCTACAAATTTTGGCCTTCATGAGTATGAAGGAGGATTTGATATTGAGCATGTATTAGGAAATGACGGGGAACCATTAAACTATGTGATCAACCAAACTATGATGCGCCTTTACCTTAAACAGCCTCTAAAGTCTGGTGATTCAATCAAGATTCATTTGAAATGGAAATACAATATTGCTGACAGAATGAGGTTGGCAGGCAGAAATGGGTATGAATATTTTCCCGAAGATGATAATTACATTTATGCCATTGCCCAGTTTTATCCCAGAATGGCCGTGTATGACGATGTGAACGGTTGGCAAAATAAACAATACTTAGGCGCTGGTGAGTTTGCGCTCACTTTTGGAGATTTTAACGTGAACATCACAGTGCCATCTGATCTTATAGTAGCAGCTACTGGTGTACTTCAAAACCCCAAAGATGTGCTAACGGCAGAACAATTAACAAGATATAATTTAGCCAAGGAATCTTTTAACGAGCCCGTTTTTGTAGTCACCAAAGATGAGGCTGTCGATAATGAAAAAAGTAAATCAACCAAGCAGTCAACCTGGAATTTCAAAGCGGAGAATGTTCGTGATTTTGCCTTTGGTTCATCCAGAAAATTTATTTGGGATGCACAAGCAGTAAAAATTGGTTCCAACACGCCAATGGCTATGTCTTTCTACCCGAAAGAGTCTTATACGCTATGGAGCAAGGTTTCAACTGCCACCATTAAAACAACCCTCGAATCGTATTCAAAATATACTTTTGACTATCCATATCCGGTAGCCAACTCAGTAAACAGTGCCGATATTGGCATGGAATATCCAATGATCTGCTTCAATTATGGCAGAACACAGCCCGATGGAACTTACTCCGACTGGGTGAAATTCAAAACCATTAATGTGATTATCCATGAAATTGGTCATAACTACTTTCCAATGATTGTGAACTCTGATGAAAGGCAGTGGGCCTGGATGGATGAAGGAATTAATACGTTTCTTCAGCATAGAACCCGGGTTGAGAATTATGATTATTTCCCAAACATGGGCGGAACAGTTATCGAGATTGTGGATTACATGAAAAGAGACCCAAACTTATTAAGGCCTATTATGACAAATCCTGAACAATTGGTTAGTAGAGGCTACAACGCTTACTACAAACCTTCTGCGGCTCTCAATGTGCTTCGAGAAACAATTATGGGCCCCGAATTATTTGATGCTGCTCTCAAAGAATATGCCCAACGATGGGCGTTCAAACACCCTAAGCCGGCCGATTTCTTTAGGACTATGGAAGATGCTTCTGCCGTTGATTTAGATTGGTTTTGGAAAGGCTGGTTCTTCAGTAATGACAACGTAGATATTTCTTTGGATGATGTTAAGTGGTATCGAGTTCCTTCATCTGACACCGATATAGAAAACAAAAACAAAAAAGTAAAGAACAGCCACCTAAAAAGCTCAGATAATGATGCGTTGTTAACGATCAATGAATCGCCTCTTCCATTCAAAATTAAACATACTCCTAAGTTTCATTACAATGAATTTCAGGGCAAAATAAATGATACTGCTATTATCAGCCGCTTAGAAAACAAGAATTTTTATGAGCTTACTTTTACGAATAAAGGAGGCCTAATTTCTCCCATAGTAGTAGAGTTTATCTTTGAGGATGATTCCAAAGAGCTTCAAACCATCCCTGCTGAGGTATGGCGGCTGAATGAAAGCATGATAAAAAAGGTATTTACTTTTGATAAAAAGGTAGTTCATGTGGTGTTAGACCCTTATTTTGAAACAGCTGACACAGATATGGGCAATAATCTGTACCCTCGAAAAATGACAGAGAGTGAGTTTGATCGGTTTTTAGAGAAGAATAGTGAGCAATAATAACAAGAAGGTAAATCTGCGGCTTTTTACAATTGTGACCCTTGTATTCTTTCAGGTACACATGATTCAAGCACAATGGAAAGGCAAGTTTGAACAGCTGGATGACCTGTTGCCTACGCCTAACTCTTACCGGTCTGCAGATGGTTCTCCCGGGCCAGATTACTGGCAACAAAAGGCAGACTATAATATTAAAGTGACACTAGATGATAAAAACCAAAGAATTATTGGTAAAGAAACA
>NZ_JAVJUY010000300.1:0-5725 GCF_040220315.1 Fulvivirga sp. | reverse complement strand
ACTGTTCCCCAAAAAGTTTGTTTTAACGTACGCAACTTTTAAGGTGTAATAATATCCTTCAACATCCAAATAGCGCTGACCCTCAGTGTGGTTTTTAATCCCCTTCGTTGTTCCATTGATTAGAGATATTTTTCTTAAGTTAATAGGAAATCCACCGCTACCAGCTATACCATTTCCTGATAAATTGGCTATAAATTGTTGCCTAAAGGGAGCAGTATTGTTCATATTATTTCTTTGATCAATCAACATTTGTCGAGCTGCAACGGAACCTAATTCCTTATTTAAGGTTTCTTGTGCACCCGCATCTCCACCGATCACTCCAAAGAAATACAGAGTCTGATGTATTGATATTGGGATGTTCGCTCCTAAATGGGGACTATCAAAGCTTACCCATAGTCGAGTATTATGAGTCAAACTGTTTTTCTCCATGTAAGCCAGGGCATAGCGAGAGATAAGACCTCCCATGCTTGGACCGATAATAACCAAGTCTTCACTTGAGCTGTTGGTTTGCAGTTCAGCATTCAGGTCTTGAATCACTTTAATTAATACCATTGCATTTCTTTCAACATAATCACCGCCCCCAACAATTTGTTGCCCGTTTTCATCAGCCGTGTATGGGTTGTGGTTAATTATTACAACATCGTAACCTTCCTGTTGTAAGGTAGATACAAGATTATTTCCCGAATATGACATTAAGTCGAAAATGCTTTTGAAGTTTGGATCATTATCCGGATTATGCCCGGGATCAGTACTTTCAATTTTACGTTTATCTTTAGGGTCAAACCCATCAATAATAATAATTGGCTTAAGTAAAGTAGGACTGGTGTTGCCACCATTCGTATGGAAAAAGATACGATACTCTGCTTTGCCTTTGATGGAAGTAGATTCATCGTAGCCTTTAAAAGCAATAGAAGCTTTTACAGACCTATTTTGAATAGCTCCTCCAGTCATCGCCAGAGTTTGTGGGGCAAAAGCCACATTTAACGTGGACTGTGTTTGGACTTTTCTTCCATCAGTCAGGATGGCTTTGGAGCGTATTATTTTTTCCCCGGGAGTATCATAAACTACATTCAGTTGCTTACTGACTATTCTGCCTTCTAGCAGAATTGTTTTCCAGGAGCCTGTACCAAAATCTATCTCCAGTTTCTCAAGGGTATTTTTGGATTGCTTCAAAAAGTGTTCTTCTTTAAAATGAAATGTTATGCTCTGCCCCCAAGCACTATTAGCTAAGGGTGAAACTAGAAAGAGATCCTCGGTTACGAAAGGATCTTTATTCACTTTAGATTTTAACCTTCCGTTCGTAATTTGCCATTTGTCTTGGTTTTCTTCCTTATCCAACTTGTCAAACGAAGCATGAATTATTCCTAAATCAATGTGATCATATATACCGTGAAACTCATAATTCTGCTTCAATACATCCACATTGGCAAAAGTCTTTTGATAGCTTGACCGATAAAGCTCACTCCAGGCTTGTCGAAAATGTTCAAAGCTAGATGTGTCACCTCGCTCATTAAAACCTTCCAAATGAGCGAAGGGTGATACCCTATCATAAAGAATACCAGTTTGTAACTTAGTATTATCTAGATCATTTAGTAAACTATCCATGTACTGAACAACAGTACGATTATTTGGCAGTTTTTCTTGTGCATATAATAAAGAGCTATATGCAAAAATTGCATAACAATAATTAGCTGTTTCATTTTGAAATTATTTTTTTTGGTCAAACGGTATTACTAATTCCTTTTAGTTGATAAGAATCTTCTTCTATGGACATGGCTCTTCGCCGAAATGCCCACAATTCAAATTGCCCCAGTTGATATCAAACCTTCCATCTGTGATTTTAATAGTATCTGTCTTTGAATTTTCATCAACCATCTCGAGATCAAAAGTTCCTGATATGATAGTTTCGATTGTATCGTACCTTGTTATAGTAACTTTACCAGAATTGGGAAAAGATAAATATCGTGTGACTTGGTCATCAGAATCATAAAGATTTCCCAAAACATGAGAATGAGGGCTAGATGCACCGGATCCATGGCCATGGCTTTCATTAATGGTGTAATCTTCTCCTTCAAATATTGAAGGAATATATAAGTAAATTAGATCTCCTCCTTTGTCAACATAGTTTGAGGCTAGAATCGCAAAATATGTTGGTCCAAATTTCTCACCTTTAGAGTTAGTAGCACTATCAATAAGATAATAAACCATCAATCCGTTTGCTCCACCACCGATTGACCCTATACCTGGAGATCCGTCTTTTGGCAATAATAACTCACCATCAACATAACACCCGAATGTATTCAGTCCCTCTTCTGTGATGGGAGGGAGTGTGGGCTGAGGTTCATCATTACTGCAGGATATAAAAGCTGATGGTATTGCCAGAAAAAATAAAAAGAAAACATTTTTCATAGCTAGTGAATTTAATTGGTACTTAGTTGATATCAACTTCTAAAAACCCTCCCCTCTCTTTGCTTTAATTACAAAGTAAATATACTAATTAATAAGTTTATTAGCATATAACGACACAACTGTAATTAATCATACGACTACATGATAAATCACGGTTATTGGCCATTAATACTGAGATCACTTCTTGTTACAAATTTGCAACTTTAATCACCGGTTTCATTTCGAAGATATTTATGGTCAAATGGTATTATTAATTCCTTTTAGTTGATAAGAATCTTCTTCTATGGACATGGCTCTTCTTCGAAATGCCCACAATTCAAATTGCCCCCAGTTGATATCAAACCTTCCATCTGTGATTTTGATGGTATCGTTCTTCGTATCAATGTCTACAAGGCTTAACTCAAAGGTTCCTGATATCACCGTATTGATAGTGTCAAACCTTGAAATGATTACCTTTCCAGAATTATCATACGAGAGATATTTAATAAAATTCTTTTCAACGTCATATGTACCAATAAACACATGGGTGTTTGGTGGGCTATCTATCCCCTGATAGCCATTACTTGGACCAATAGTATAGGTCCCTGATGAAGACAGAGAGGGAATATAAATATAAACATAATCGGGCCCATTATTTTGCATTCTATCTCCAGCAAATAAAGCAAAATATGGAGGCCGAAGTGAATCTCTTAGACTATCTTTCCTGTAGACGAAAGTAATCCCAAAAGCTCTTCTTCCACCCCCAAAACCAGGTGTACCATCCACAGGAAGCAGTAATACACCATCAACATAACACCCGAATGTATTCAGTCCCTCTTCTGTGATGGGAGGAAGTGTGGGCTGAGGTTCATCATTACTGCAGGATATAAAAGCTGATGGTATTGCCAGAAAAAATAGAAAGAAAACATTTTTCATAGCTAATGAATTTAATTGGTACTTAGTTGATATCAACTTCATAAAAAAACCATTCCTTTCATCGTTTTAGATCATAAAGCAAAATTACTGATCAATGTATTTATAGCAAATAACGATATAACTGTAATTAATCATAAGACTACATGATAAATTACGGTTACCAAGGCCTTGCTCAAGTTAACTCTACACTGCTTGAGTCCGCAGAGGCTATTTCTTTTTAATTTACCGAAACGTCAGACCGTTCAATGAAAGCGGTAGGACTCTGGCCGGTAGCGACGGACTGCCGGTATTATTGCTGGCTACTGCGCCTTTCTGGGCATGTTTATTACTTAAGAAAATAGGAAATATCTGTCCTCTTATTCTTGACAACCCCCTCTTACTACATATTTGTGTACTTTCCTTCTAGTACTCTTTCTGAGTTCCAGTTATCAGCTTCACCCTTTTCTAGAGTTCGAAATACCTTATCATTAAGTTCCACTATTTTCATGTTCAAGCCATAGTCGGTTTTGATTTTCTGTCCATTTAGAACTATTCCTTCAGGTTTAATGTGAATTTCATCGTCCTTAGCCCAACTCCACTCTCCATTTATTTCAGTCTCTCCAGTAGTAAGAAGACAAGTCCCATCAGTTAGAAATTTATACTTCTCAAAGAATATCGTAGGGGAGTCATCATCACGTTGAAATAACGTCTCCACTGATGCTTTTTCAATCATCCATATTGAAGAAGTTAAAAGATCACTTCTGTTTGATTTATTATTCTGTCCGCATGACAGAAAAATAAACAGTATGGTAATAGTCATTAACCGTTTCATATAAATTAATTTTTATTTATAAATAATTGATTCATTTTACCAGATACTGGTTTATATCTTCAATTTAACAAGTATTTATAAATTTAAGACCCTGTTTACATCATACCCTTCATAGGTAAAGTAGCATACGATAAATTTTATACCCTCAATATCGTATGAGCTGGATTCATCCGGAGCAACTGGAGTTGCATCAAATAGTTGGCTTTTTTATTCGTTCTCATCCGGGCTGGATTACCAAAATTAGGTCTGAGGACATTTCATTTAAACTGTCTCTTGCTTGATCAAAGTAAATTCGTTCCCGGTGTTTGGACTTTGACAATACCATGGCCATCAGCTTCGTGGATACCCGAATGATCTCCTGATTTACTTCCTGAATGTTCATGGTAGGTGTAATCATTATGGATAGGGTTACATCAACTTATCGCCACTAAAATTACCTTTTTATTTCTTGCTTAGAAGACAAGAGTTAAGACCATGATCTATTAATATGCGCTTGGTATAATTTCAGATTTCCAAAGATCTATAGTTTCCTCTTGAACAATCTTCTAGTTGCTCACAAAGTATATTTTTCTCAAAAGGAGTTCGCTTGCAACCACTCAAGCCGTGGCTCTTTCTTTTTCCATTGCTGAAAAAGAAAGCAAAAAATCTAGCCAAAACAATCACCTATCAGCCCGCAAACCCGGTTCACACCCGGGTGTTTTGGCATGCCACCGCTCCTTCCTAATGTTGTGTTACTTAAAGGGAAGTATTGTGTACGCTTATCCTTGACTACCAGTATTCTGGAAACCAAGATCTTCCAGGGAAAAATCTTGATTACTATCCAGCTTAAAGATCCTGACACAGTTTTCTCCCAGACAAAATCCGGCAAACTTTCCGAAAATAAGATAGTCTTCTGAGGACAGTTTGGGGGTTTCGGTTTCCTCACAGGCAGAGAAAATGAAGGGGAAACTAAATAGAAAGATTAGTGTTCTAAAGTTTTTCATTGGGATTGAGTTTTCCCAATGACAGCCAATCCTGAGGAATGGTTGAAATGCTGATGGGAAAAATTATCTATGTGTAGGTTATCACCACATTCCCAATTTTACTTCCTGAAGCCACATATTCATATGCTTCCTTGATTTGATCCATCGGATAGGTCCTGTCAATCAATGGGGTGAATTCCTTGCTCAGCCACAGCTCACGGATCTTCCCAAGACTTTCCAGGGGTTTGACCGGGATAGCGATCTGACACTGTTTTCCTCCTGTCAATGGAGTCATCATCATGAGGAGGATGTTTTGGCCTTTGGGGCCCAGCTCTGAGGAGATGTATTTTCCTTTTGGCTTCAATAAGGGTTTACATTTTCCGAAAGTACTCTTTCCCACCGTATCAAAGATGTGATCGTATTTTTCAGAGGTTGTGGTGAAGTCGTCCTTCTCATAATCGATCACATGAGCAGCTCCCAGCTTTTTCACCTGGTCAAAATGTAGTTTTCTGCAAGTGGCTGTCACCTCCACACCATGATGCTTGAGAAACTGGATGGTAGCCGCACCAATGGCGCCTGTACCTCCATTTACCAGAATCTTTTGTCCGGATACTATTTGGATTTTGTT
>NZ_JAVJUY010000299.1:0-8367 GCF_040220315.1 Fulvivirga sp. | reverse complement strand
CTGTCTCTTCTGATGATTTTCTTGAACTCTCAACGGTCAATCCTGGTATGAATGTCATGGCCCATGGAATTAAGTATCCTTCTACTACTCCACCCAAAAATTCATTCAGGTCTTTTTGGTTTTGAGGAGAATTAAGCTTGACGAATGTTGGAAAATACCAGGTGTTCCAAGCCTCTGTTTTGGCATCTTCGAAGCTGGCCAATGACAAAAACATGCTGTAATTCTTTAAAAGGCTATTTGATGGTAAATCTTTGATAACACCCGTGATAATATAGCTTTGATCATCATCTATTATTAAAGATTGATCCATGGCCGCATCGGCAGATCCAAAATACTCCTTTGCCATGGAACTGGTTATTACCAAAGCGTATGGTTTTAGTAGCGCATCTTTTTCATTTCCTGTGATTAATGTGAGACCGAACATCTCGAAGAATGTTTCATCAACTGCAGTAACCTTGTCAACTTTTGCGTTGAGTTCAGCTCCTTCTTTTTTTACAAGCACAGGGTCAACTTCCCTGAACCTAGTCACGAGCTGTTGATACGGAAAGTCAGCCCGTAATACTTCGGCCAGTGGACCAGATACGGAGGCGTATTTCGTTACTTCACCGGCAGTTTTATTATCGATATTTACCCGATAGATGAGCTCAGAATCTTTAAACATCCGATCATAGCTCAATTCATCATAAATGTAAAGTGAAATGAGAATGACGCCTGCCATACCCACGGCAAGTCCTATCACATTTAGAAAAGTAAAAAAAGGTTGTTTAGTAAATCCGCGAAGGGCTACTTTAAAATAATTTCTGTACATAGCGTAAATGGTATCAAGCCCTAATGGTGCTTTTTTTAATTGATTGGTATATTCTTCTTCGGCCATGTTGGGTATTTCACCGAACTCTTCCACGGCTTTTTTAAAGGCCGCCTCCTGGTCTAACCCATCAGCAACCAAATCATCAATATGATCCCTGAGATGTAATTCCATCTCCCTTATTTCACCGTGATCAAAAGCTGCATGCTTGCTAAATTGCCTAAGCCACTCTTTGATTGATTTGTCCAGATTAAACATGATTCATCAAAATTTACGATATAATGAAAGTGCCAATCTTCTGATCAGCAAGTACTCAAAGGCATAAATGGCAATAATTATCAACCCAAAAACAACAGGCAATACACCGCCAAAGCCATAAGCCATGCTCCATACAAAGCCTAGGTAATATTCTGGTCGATACAAAGGCATAAACAAAGCCAAGCCAAATGAAAGTAACATGAGCGTACCAGTAAGATCAGGTTCATTGTAGAAAGATATCGTGATGATAGCGCCAAATAAGATCCCTCCTATAAAAAAAAGCCAATCACTACGTTGTATTGATCCTTCCTTTTTACTTAGCACTAAATAGGTAGCCAGAGGAATACACAATAATCCCCACCAGTTAGAGATTTTTGGCATGTTTTCATCATGTAAAAGGTAGTGTGATGCTACACCACCATGGAAATGTTCCCATAGCAATAGTACACTTGTTAGCAACATAGCTGCACCTGCTATTATTGTTCGATTTTTTGAGTTTAAGACCATTCGTTTGTTGTTTTAAGTTGTTGACCAAATTGCATTTAAGACAGAGTTTACGCTGGACCATTGCTCCTGCTCTGCCAGTAGTTCTTTTTTCCCTAGTTCTGTAATTTCATAATATTTTCTTGGCCGCGAGTCGTCATTCACTGTCCAGTTGGAAGTAATAAAACCTTCTTTCTCCAATCGATGCAAGACGGGATAGAGCATGCCATCAGAATACTTCATTTTGCCTTGCGACAGCTCTTTGATCTTTTTAATGATAAGATAGCCATAACTATTGCCTTGTTTGAGAATCCCCAGAATAATGGGTTTGGTTGAAGCTGCTGTTAAGTTCTTTGATATCATGATTTGATTATTCAATATACATAGAATACCAAAGTATAACGCAAAGTTAAATCAAAGGTTGTGATAATCAGAAAAAATTAATGATGCCGTGCAGCTACATCAGCAATCGGTTGCGCAGATTGATCACATAATTTAATCTTCAATAAGCTTTATTAAAATGAATTAATCTGCTTATTTCGCTAGTTAGGATTAGAAAAATGAGCAAAGGAAATAAGAAATACTTTATAATCGATTTTGATAGTACGTTCACCCAGGTAGAAGCACTGGATATTCTCGGAGAAATATCACTGCAGGATGTTTCTGATAAAAAGGAACGCCTCGCAAAAATTAAGGATATCACAGATCAAGGAATGAATGGTTCTTTTTCATTCAGAGAATCACTTGAGCAGCGGATTGAAATACTAAACGCCCACAAGAACCACTTACCCAAACTCATTGATGAGCTTCATAAAGTAGTTTCTAAATCCTTCAAAAGAAATACAGACTTTTTTAAAGCGTATGCCGATAACGTTTACATCATGTCCAATGGCTTTAAAGATTTTATCGTGCCCATTGTTAGTGAGTACCACATAAAACCAGAAAATGTATATGCCAACGATTTTAAATTTGATGAAGCTGGTAACATTGTTGGATTCAATAAGAATAATGTTCTTTCATCTAACAATGGAAAAGTTGAACAACTTAGAGCTTTGGATTTAAAAGGCGACATTTATGTTATTGGTGATGGCTATACAGATTACGAAATTAAGGCGGCTGGCCTTGCCAATAAATTTTATGCTTTTACTGAAAATGTTGCACGCAATAATGTCACTGAGAAAGCTGATCATGTAACTCCTAGTCTGGATGAATTTTTATACCTTAATAACTTGAATACTGCTATTTCCTATCCTAAAAACAGAATAAATGTTCTTCTTCTAGAAGGGGTTCACCCCAAGGCCATTGAATTAATGAAGTATGAAGGATACAATGTGGAAGTTTATCCGGCAGGCTTAGATGAAGATGAACTTGCCAAAAAAATTAAGAATGTATCCATTTTAGGAATCCGTTCTAAAACCCAGGTAACTAAAAAGGTACTGGATAATGCAAGGCGCTTAATTTCTATTGGTGCATTTTGCATTGGCACTAATCAAATTGACTTGGAAGAATGTCTTAAAAATGGTGTGGCTGTTTTTAATGCACCATTTAGCAATACCAGGTCGGTGGTTGAAATGGCCATTGCAGAAATTATTGTACTCATGCGCAAACTCTTTGAACGCTCTGCAGCCATGCATGCTGGCCAATGGGATAAATCTGCCAAAGGTAGTTTTGAAATTAGAGGTAAGAGCTTAGGTATAATAGGTTATGGGAATATTGGAGCACAGCTTTCGGTACTGGCAGAGTCATTAGGCCTTAATGTTTTATATTACGATGTGGAGGAGAAACTGGCATTAGGAAATGCCACAAAATGCGAATCTTTGGAAGACTTACTTAAGATGTCAGACATCGTATCGCTGCACGTGGATGGTCGTAAAGAGAACCATAACATCATTGGGACACATGAATTCAATCAGATGAAAGATAACGTCATTTTCATCAACCTAAGTCGTGGCCATGTGGTTGATTTAAAAGCATTGCGTGCCAATATCGAAAGTGGTAAAGTAGCCGGTTGTGCAGTTGATGTTTTTCCTGAAGAGCCTAAAAGCAATGATGAAGAGTTCGTATCAGAATTGCGTGGTTTACCTAACACCATTTTAACACCACATATTGGAGGTAGCACTATGGAGGCTCAAGAGAATATTGCCGCATTTGTACCTAATAAAATAATGGATTACATCAACACGGGCGGGACCACCAATAGCGTAAACTTTCCTAACCTTCAATTGCCAAAACTCCAAAATGCGCATCGATTAATCCACATTCACCATAATATGCCTGGTATCCTAGCTAAAATAAACAATGTATTAGCGGATCATTCAATAAATATTGTTGGTCAATATCTGAAAACCAATGAAACCATCGGTTATGTAATTACAGATATCGACAAGGAATATGACAATGAGCTGATCAGGGAATTGCGGCAAATTGATCATACCATCAAGTTCAGGGTCTTATATTGATGCCGGATTGATTATATTCACATATGAGTCAGGAATCAAATAATCAATTAATTACCAAATTTTATAAGGCATTTCAGAACAGAGATGCTGAAGCAATGGCCAGCTGTTATCACAAGGATATAACCTTTGAAGACCCTGCATTTGGGGAATTAAAAGGCAAACATGCCGCCAATATGTGGCGAATGCTCCTTAAACAGGGTGACGCCAGCCTAAAAATACGGTTTTCAAATGTTCAGGCCACTGACTCAGAAGGTAGTTGCCAATGGGAAGCGGACTATAAGTTTTCAAAAACAGGCCGAATGGTTAATAATGAAATCAAAGCAAAATTTCAATTTAAGGAGGGTTTAATTGTTGATCATAGGGATTCATTTAGCATGTGGAAGTGGGCACAAATGGCACTTGGTCCGGTCGGTTATTTTTTAGGTTTCACTCCTATTGTTAAAAATAAAGTACGAACGCAAGCCTTAAAAGCCCTCGCACAGTTCGAAAATCAATCTTAAATGACTTCATATTATTAATTTTGGATCAATTCTGTTAATTGTGCCTTAAATTATTGTTTATGAGATCATCACTTATACTTCTAACTTTAACCATCCCTTTAATTTTTTCTGCATGCACCTCAGGCAAGCGAGCTTTTGAGCGCGGCAGTTATTATGAGGCTTGTGTAAAAGCTATTAACCGATTAAGACAAAAGCCTAATCACAAAAAATCGAAGGACATACTAAGAAAGAGCTATCCATTAGCGGTGCAAACTTTAGAAGATAATGCAAGTCAGGCTGTAGCCAGTAATGATCAATATAAATACAAAAAAAAGTTGCAAGCCTATGAGGCTATTAATAGCCTTCATACAAACATACAGGCTTCGCCTGCAGCCCGAAAGGTGATCTCCAAGCCAAAAAGTTATTTTAACGAAGTGGCTGAATTAAAGGAGCTGGCTGCTGAAGAGAGTTATTTGATCGGGTTAAAATTTCTAAATAATAATACAAGAGAAGATGCTAAACAGGCCTATTATCATTTTAGAGATGCTGATTCATTTGTTTCTGGTTATAAGGATGTGCGGAGCAAAATGGATGAAGCCAAGTTTACTGCTACACTAAAAGTAATTGTTGAGCAAATTCCAGTTCCTTCTATTTATAGCTTAAGTGCCGATTTCTTCCAAGATAAAGTAGAGGAATTCTTGCATTCTGAATATCGAAGTAATGAATTCGTGAGATTCTATACACAAAGCGAGGCAGATGCCGAAGAATTGCCTTATGTCGATCAATATTTAAGGCTTCAGTTTGATGATTTTGTTGTTGGTGAAACACATGTAGAGCGCATAACAGAAACTTTCACCAGAGACAGTGTGGTAGTGGGCACAACAAAAATTAGAGATGGCAAAGAAGTAGACGTATATGGTACAGTTAAAGCGAAACTTACTGTTAATCGAAAAGAGGTTAAATCTAGAGGATTATTTAGCATGAGGGCTGTTGATGCTCATTCCAAAGCAGTATTAACACATAGGAAGTTTACCGGTGAATTTATCTGGTTTACAGAATGGGGAAACTTTAACGGAGATGAACGAGCACTCACCAAAGAACAATTGGCTATTTGCGCTGCATATGATATACCACCACCGGCACCGCAAACACTTTTCATAGAATTTACCAGACCAATTTACGACCAGTTAGTGCCAGCTCTGAATCAATTTTATCAGAAGTACTAATTCTACTTCTTCTTGTAGTTTTGTTTTCTTCTATTAGGCTTACGGAAATTGGTAGGATTGTAAATAGGTGCATCTCCTAAATGTGAAGGTAACTTTGCTTTTGGTACAGGATCACCGAGAAGTCTTTCAATTTGATCGAACTTACGTTGCTCCTTTTCATTATCATTAATAAACGTAAATGCAGCTCCTTTTGAAGCAGCCCGTGCTGTTCGGCCTATTCTATGGATGTAATCTTCACCTTCATTCGGAACGTCATAATTAATAACAAGTTCAATATCTTCTATATCAATACCTCTTGACAAGATATCAGTGGCGACCAGCACATTGAGCTTTTTATTTTTAAAGCTCCTTAGTACATTCTCCCGCTCCTTTTGATCCAAGTCTGAATGTATTTCTTCTGAAGATATTTGCTGCTTCTTTAATTCCCTGTTTAATACTTTGGCACTGGATTTTGTACTGCAAAATATGATAACACTTTGTAATGATTTTGCATTTAAGATATGTTTTACGAGTTCAATTTTTTGATTATCATAAACGGAAAAGGCCACCTGCACCACCCGTTCTGCCGGTTTTGAAATGGCAATATTAATTTCAGCTGGGTCGTTCTTTAAAAGTTTACGTGCCAAATCCCTGATTTTACTCGGCATGGTTGCCGAAAACATTAGACTCTGGCGCTCTTTAGGGAGTTTATTCACAATCTTCATGATGTCTTCATTAAATCCCATGTCAAGCATTCTGTCCGCTTCATCCAGAATCAGAAAACCTAATTTATCCCATTTAACATAACCCATATTCAAATGGGCAATCAGTCTACCGGGCGTACCAATAATAATATCAGCCCCGTTGGTTAACGCCTTTTTTTCTTGTGAAAACTCTGAACCGTCACCACCACCATAAACTGCCAAAGAACTAATTGATGTATAATAAGAAAGTCCTTCTAATTGTTGGTCAATTTGAGTAGCCAATTCGCGTGTTGGCACAATAATTAAAGCCTTTATATATTCATCATGAGGTAAGTTCATGATCATGTTTATCACAGGTAGTAAAAAGGCGGCTGTTTTACCTGTACCAGTTTGTGCAGAGGCTATAATGTCTCTTCCTTCTAATATAAGTGGAATTGCCTGTTCCTGTACTGGTGTTGTTTCCTTAAAGCCCATGGCTTCAATACCTTCAACTAATTTATCCTCAAGGTTTAAGTCTTTAAATTTTATTGGCATCTAAAAGTAATTAAGCTCGCAATTTAGCTAAAAATAGTAGAATAGCTGTGAGTAAAAAATTATCATTGTACATCAATCAGACTATCCGATGAAGTTCAAACATATAATATTTGACTGCGATGGTGTACTAGTAGACAGCGAAATAGTTGCTGCTGAAGTGATGGCGCCAGTATTAAGCACATTTGGCTTGTCAATCACAGTGAAACACTATTTAGCCAATTATACAGGTAAAACATTCCGTCATATTTTTGAACAGTTTAAAATAGATCAACGCGTAGATATTGATATGCTCATTAAGAATGTTGAAGAACGAGTATATACAGACCTTAGACCTGTAGATGGCATTATTGATGTGGTCAGAGCCATTGAACTTCCTAAATCAGTAGTTTCAAATAGCGCCTTGAGTCAAATTAAACATGCTGTTGAAAGTATTGAATTAGCGGATGAATTTCTTTTTCAATTTTCTTCATCACAAGTAAGCCAGCCAAAACCCAGCCCTGAAGTATATATTTATGCCGCAGAGAAGCTGGGGATTTCAGCTCAAGACTGTCTCGTAATTGAAGATAGTATCAGCGGTTGCACTGCTGCCTTGGACGCAGGAATGACTGTAATAGGATTTTGCGGGGGCAAACATATTACTCCACAACACCAATCTGCTTTAAAGGAATTAGGTGTAAATGAGGTCGCATTAAACTCTCCGGATTTGATTAATAAGATATCTAGCATAATAAAAAGCAAGCCAGAATAATCCAGCTTGCCTTTACGATAAATCTTCTTTGCTAGTAGTGATTACGCTTCAGTTTTAAACTTGCTTATATCCATTGCCACAAGCATAACCTTATTGATGTTACCGTCTCTTCCTTTTATTGGTGCATAGTTTTCAGCTAACCATACAACCTTTCCACCTTTCCCTACACGGCTGAATTCACCGGTTTTCATCCTACCTCCGGCCAGTTCTTTCCAAAACTGCCTGTATTCATCACTTGCCTTGTCTTCTTTATTTACAAATATTCTATGGCTTTCACCAACAATCTCTTCCTTCTGATACCCCAACAAATCCAGAAAGTTATCGTTTGCGTTAAGAATTGTTCCAGATTCATCAAATTCTATAATTGAGGCTGTACTGTTAATGGCCTCCATAGTACTTTGCGCTTCGCCCTGGCCTCGTTCCATCTCCTCTTGGGTAGCCTGCAATTCTTCCATATTTTGACGCATTTCCTCTTCTTGAGACCTCATTTGTTCGGTCATTTCCTGCGATTCTTCCAGTAGCTTCTGAGTTGTTGCATTTATTTTTACTGATGATACTGTGGATGCGATACTTTCAGCTATCTTCTGGACAAACTCAATTTCGTAATCCTCAAACATTTTAAATGACGCAATTTCCACCACACCGTAGATTTCTTCATTTACTTTAAGTGGGACAATCAATACACTCTTCGG
>NZ_JAVJUY010000298.1:0-7274 GCF_040220315.1 Fulvivirga sp. | reverse complement strand
TTGAGCTTTTTTGCCTTATCAAGTAACTCAAAAACAGTGCTCTTTGCCTTATCAAGTCGATTTTCTTTTAAGTAGATAACATTTATTTGGTTGAGCAACCCAATTTCTAACAATTCACCTATTTTATCCTGTGCTTGAATCAGCGAGTCAATTTGTAAATATGATTCTGAATAAAGCTCATATGACTTTTTAATGTTGCCAGTGATTCCCGAAATGTAGGCTAATCGTTGCTGAGTAATTATGGCCATATAAATTTTATTGCCACTGTTAAAGTGTTTCTTTGCCTGCCATAATTTATCGATGGATTTATTCAGTTTTCTTAAGTTCTGGTACGCAATGGCTTCAGTTAGATTTAAGTAGCCTTCAATCCATTCTGGCTTATGAGGCCTGTAGCGGGAAGCATTGAGGATATTATCGAGCATCTCTTTGCCATCCGACTTTGAATGGGCAAAAGCAAGATTGAGATAAGAGAGATAGATGTTTAATGAATCATTTTCATAAAGGCTTTTTTGCAAAATGGAATCAAGCTTTGGGATGTCATGTATCCGGTTGCCATTCATATCGTGCCTGTCAGAATAGATTTCAGCAAGAACTGAATCAGGATAATATTCTGAAGCCTTGACAAAACCATAAGCTAAAAGCAAAAGAATGATGGTTGAAGTAAATTTGAAATTCTTCAAAGTATCTGATTAACCGAATAGAAAAATAAAATGCAAAGTTAACTAAACGTTAATCAATGAAAAAGGGACTCATCAGTCCCTTTTTCCGTTCAACCTAAACTGTGAAAAAACTAATCGTTTAATCTGAAATATGAAATCGATTCATCAGCAAGAAGGAAATCACTGCCATTAAGCAATTTCACCAATTTAACATCAGGATCGTTTGAAATGCCTGGTGTGCTTTGGTAAACTAATTCATCTTGCTGATTGTAAATTTTGTAGGTGGTGGGTTGCTTGTTTTCAAGGCTTCGTTTAAAAAATGGATCCATCTCCATCTTACTTGCCTTATCTTTGAGTTCTTCCTCTTTGGGTTTGATTTCCATAGTGCCACCGAATACCGGGGCTGAAAAGAGTATTGCCAAAGCCCCGGCAATTGCTCTTTTGTTTGTTCTGATAAATTTCATGACCGTTGTTGTTTATTTTGAATTTGCCCTAAACTCTTTAGAGCGATTTTTGACCATTAACAGTATACCAACACTCATGCCAAGTAATTAATATATTGATAATCAGAAAGTTATAAATTCATCTAATTTGGTTTTTGTTCGTAATTGAACACCATTCGATCGTTCCTGTACGCAAAAAAAGGTTACGTTTTAAAGCGATTATTTTTCTGTTTGGTGTACAGATAAGCCTGTGATTTATCTTTGGTTAACCCACATAAAATTTTATTTTTGCACAAAAATTAATCTAGCGACACATGAGCGTATTAGTAAATAAAAATTCTAAAGTAATCGTACAAGGATTCACCGGTTCAGAAGGCACTTTCCATGCCGGTCAGATGATTGAATATGGTACAAATGTAGTAGGTGGTGTAACTCCTGGAAAAGGTGGTCAGAAGCACCTCGATAAACCTGTATTCAACACTGTAAAAGATGCAGTAGAACAAGCTGGCGCTGATGTGTCAATTATCTTTGTTCCACCGGCATTTGCAGCAGATGCCATTATGGAAGCAGCAGATGCAGGTATAAAAGTAATTATTGCTATTACAGAAGGTATTCCTGTAAAAGATATGGTTACTGCCAAGAATTACCTAAAGGGTAAAGATGTGGTATTAGTGGGGCCTAACTGCCCAGGTGTTATCACTCCAGGTGAGGCAAAAGTGGGTATTATGCCAGGTTTCGTTTTCAAACAAGGTAAAATAGGTATCGTATCTAAGTCAGGTACGTTAACATACGAGGCAGCTGATCAGGTGGTGAAGGCCGGATTAGGTATTTCTACCGCCATTGGTATTGGTGGTGATCCTATCATCGGTACCTCTACCAAACAAGCCGTAGAAATGTTAATGAATGATCCTGAAACTGAAGCCATTGTGATGATCGGTGAGATCGGAGGAAACTACGAAGCTGAAGCTGCGCGTTGGATTAAAGAACAAGGCAATCCAAAGCCGGTTGTTGGATTTATCGCTGGCCAGACAGCTCCGAAAGGTAAGCGCATGGGCCATGCAGGCGCTATCATTGGTGGTGCAGATGATACGGCTGCCGCTAAAATGAAAATTATGGATGAATGTGGCATTCACGTAGTGGCTTCACCTGCAAATATTGGTGAAACGATGTTGAAGGCACAAGGTAAATAAAACCTAATTAAAACTATACATGTAAAGCCTCTGAATTTCAGAGGCTTTTTTGTTGCTGAGACTTTAACATTACAACACCTACCCAGACAAACCATAGGATTTGAGTTGTTCCGAATAGCTCGGCAAAGATGAAGTATGGATAAATTGTACAAACACCAAAAACGCCTATCAGTAAACCGAAATATACCAGGCCTTTAGGTAGCGTATTGGACTTAAAGCCTGCAATACTTAAAAAGATAAGCCATAGTGCTCCAACAATTTCGTTCCCGCCACCAAGACTATCGCCCATGATATTTACCATTTTCCAGAGTGTAACAGCTTCTTCAGGGTTGATTATCCCATTCTTAATTACAGCGGCTAAACCAATGTTGAGAATCATGCCGCTGGCGATAACCAATACAACCCATACAAACCCAAAGACTGCTGCTAATTTGCTTAGGTAAGCTTCCCCTTTAGTTCGCTCGTAAATGGCTAGCACCAAAACAGCTAATACAATGCCGAACAAAACGTAAATTATGAGGTTGGTGATGCTAAGTAATAATTGATTTTCTGATAAATGAGCTATCGTTTGAGAAGCCGTGGAATTAGCCGGTAAATAGTTCAACACTGCACCGTAAATGATAAAACCAAATAGGTATATGATGGCTTGAGTAATGGCCGACAGGCCACCTAATTTTTGTAAATTCATAATTTTCTGTTGATATTAAAAGTTAACAATTTCCCTGTTTCTATATGTCAATTACCACATTACCTGTCTTCTGGCCAGACATAACATAGAGATAGGCATCATCTATATTTTCGAGAGGATACGACCTGTCAATTACAGGTTTATACTTTCCTGTAGATACCAAATGGTTCATTCGTTTTAGCGAGCTTTTAATATTGGATGGAAACGGGAATTTTACTCTTTTGCCACCTTTGAGTTTCGTTAATAATGGCAAATAGATGTTTTCGGCTTTGGGGCCTAACTCCGAGGATATATAGACCCCTTTAGGCGTGAGAAGGTGTTGGCATTTGCCAAATGAACTCTTACCTACAGCATCAAAAATAAAATCAAACGTTCTATTCTTTTGTTGCGTAAAGTCCACTTTCTCAAAATCGATGAGTTCATCAGCACCCAACTCCCTGATTAAATTCAAATTTTTGGTATTGTAAGTGGCAGTTACATGGGCACCTTTAAGTTTTAATAGCTGTAAGGCTGCTGAGCCTATTGCTCCGGTAGCGCCATTAATCAAAACTTTACTGCCAGTGTGAATAGTCACTTTATTTAAAAAATTAATCGCATAATGCGCACCCTCGGCACATGCGATTATTTCTTTGAATGAACAATTTTCTGGAATAGAAACTATCGCGGCAGACTCTTTTATTGTCATGTACTCGCATTGCGATTCCAGTCCTTCATCATGAAAGCCCCATACCCTATCACCAGGTTTGAATGTTTTAGCATGCGAACCTATTTCTACCAGTTCACCGGCAAAGTCAGTCCCTAAAATACGTTTGGAAGGTTTTATCAGACCAATAAAAAATCGAAATACATAAGGCATACCCGTTAAAACACCGCAATCAGTTCTGTTTACAGTAGTATGATACACTTTAACAAGCACCTCATCTTTTTTGGGTTTCGGTGGATCCACCTCTTTAATGTTTATTACTTCCGGGAGGCCATATTCTTCTCTTATTGCTGCTCTCATAATTTAGTCAATTAACATTGTGAACGAGATTGAACACCTCAATTTAGGAGAACTATGATAAATGGCATTAATTGATGCTAACTAGTTCAATACCAGTTTGGCTGATTGATTTTTGCGGATAACGATGCAGCACACCCAAATAACCCACCAGGCGTCAAAAGCAAAGGTTATTTTCTGAAGAAAGGGGAGGTAGTAGAAGCCGATTTTTGTTTCGAAAATAAAAAATACAATCACGCTTAATGCGTAACACACATAGGCGAGCTGTTTTAAGCCTTTATTTGGATAATTTCTTAATTCTAAAAAGAAAGGAACGAGTGCTACTGTGCCGAGGATAGCGGTAAGCGTTACAATGCTATCATGATATTCGGTAAACATAAAGATGAAAACGGTCATGGTAATGACACCAAAAACCCGAACGAGGTTGGTGTTTCTATTCTTATGGGCAAAGATTTCTGGGAGCAGGTAAAAGAAGGTAATCATCGTAAAACTCAAAATCAGGTGTGAAATAATGGCCATACCCCTTGCGCTATTTTCTTTGCCACCTTGCGTTACAGGATTCATTACATCGCATAAAAAGTTATGGAAGAAGCTGTAACCGTCTGCCGATGTTTTATTGATAGAGCCACCAGGATAGTCTATAGCCGCAATGCTAAAGACAAGGAGGTAAGCCCCCATGCCGATGATGGGAATAAACGGAAGGTAATATTTTATCACTTGTTTCAAATTTAGTGTTAAAACAATGCAGATCACCTATAGTTTTAGAATTTGATGTTCAAAGGAGCCCTACTCTTATTTTCAGTTCTATCTGAATGGAATAATATAAGGCTTGCAATGGTTGAAGGTGATGTGTTTGGTTATGGCACATTTGTAAGATGATTTCAGGGCATGCAACTAGAACGATTTAGGTTAGAGCTTAGCCAGCCTATACCCAAAACGGCTTCATGCAGGCAAGTTGAGAAACAAGCAGCTTGAAATCGTAGAGAAGCGGAGACTCACGCAGGGACGTGCAGCGTGGATGTGTGTATGAGCAAATACCTCATACTTATAAGTATTCCACAAGTTAAGAGATGAAAGTGGATGTGAAATGCTTACCCAAAACGTGCGGCCGAGTCGCACCCAAGATTTAAGGACTTCGCATGGTGAAGTCCAAATGCGCTTTTAAAGCATATTAGCTGCCTTTTTTCGGTTTTAATTTTTCAATTAGCTTATCGCGATGTTTTCCGTAGATTCCAGTTTTAGACCATGAAACTACAATAGCATCATATCCACCTGACTTTAATTTTTCTTCATTAGTCAACACTAGAAGAATATCAACAACCCCATGACCACTTCTGTAGTAATCACGCCCCCATTTGTCAAAATATTCTTTTTTTGAAATGATACCTTTACCAAAATTACCATAAGCAAAACCAATTTTCTTATTTCGAAAATCGAAGCCTGATTGATTCCGTTGATTTTCTAATGACTTATTAAAATATTGAACTTCATGGCTATTTAAAGAAGGAGAGTCATTTGTTCCACAGCTATCAATTAATACTTGCTGTCCAAAGCAAAAGTGTGACACAAAGGTTAATATGATTATTGCAAGTTTCATTTGCGATTTTTATGGCAGCTAACCCGGCTAGCGCGCTGTGTGCCACCTAAGCCGATTTGCACGCAAAGTAATGAATTCTGTGTTTTGAGCCAAGTTGCGAAGACTTTGGCAAAGACCTTTCTGCACCCCTTCCCGCCCGTCTCGATAGTTATCGGGAGCTCGAGGGTTTACACACTGAAAGTTAACAAAGGAAGACCTACCACTTAAAGCCAAAAATGAAAACACAGAATGAATGGGCGAATAGCAATCACTATACAGTAAAGCACTTAAGCATATGCGTTGCTAGGCCATGTTATGCTCCTAAAATCAATAAATAAGAGTTTCCTTTGAAGGTAAGTCTGGTATTTGAAAAAATGAATCTTTCAATTTCATATCTTCTATTTTTGAGGCTTCAAAATTCAAGGTAAATCTTTTGTTTTCTATAACAATTTTAAGGCTGGGAGATTTTGTTTGTGATGTTACCAGTGAAAAATTACCATAATGATGATTTTCGAATGGTTTAGGGTCAATATTTAACTCTTCTGAAAAGTAATATTTACCTGTTCCTTGAGTTGTTTCAATTATGAAAACCTTGCACTTATAACCGAGAATTCTTTCATCTGTCTCTTTGATTGAATAATTAATAATGGTGTCTGAATTAATAGACCCATCCATCCATATTAGAGTGTCGGAATCACTAACGATGTTATATAATCTATTCATTTGTGGAGAATAAATCTGCTCATTAAAGTACATTCCATTAGAAACTGATTTATAGAAAGAGTCCTTTATGTAATACTCCATTTTATTACCCATATAAGCGGTAAATTGTTCATCCGTAAGTCCATCATTTAATTTCCATTCAAAACTGTTTTTATAAGTAATTTTTCCTTCGAATTGAGCAGTTGCAGTTAATGATACAAGGATAAAATAGATTACAATATATGTTCTCTTCATAGATATTTAGTGAAATACAAAATGGAGCATAACGCTCAGATATGATGAGTGGGGATTAGAAAGCAAAATCTTTTCCCTTACCACATAGCCACTCCTTGATTTAAATTTAAAACTTGTGGCGGACTTTCCAATCCCCACGAAAATATCCTGACCGATAACCTCCCATTCATTCATAGCATTTGTTACCTTCTGTTTTAATAATTGTTGCAAGTCAAACAAAGTCCTTCATATAAAACATTTCCTTTACAACCATCTTCATGGCATGGTTCTCTCTCAATTTCAAAATTTTGCTGGCAACTAAAGCAAAATATGGCGTTAGAAGTTGGTTTATTCGGTTTGAGAAAGCTCCACCTTGGTATTTCTTCTTCAGAATATCCAAGATCTGTCAAATATTTGGTGCAATAGGGACAGAGATACTTTCGGCTTTTTAATTCTACTGTTGTGTATCTATTCAAATATCCTAAAGTTGAATAGTTTTTAATGAATTGAAGTCTAAAAAGTAAATGAGATAACTCATAATCGTAATCAGACCATCCAAACAATGGGTGATCAACATGATATTGTTTTATTAAACTCCACCATTGATCATCACCTTCAAAAAGAGAAATAATTTGAATTGTTGATTCAATGAGTTCTTTTGGAGAAATATCGAATTCGGGAGAAGAATGCATAATAACATTTCTTCTTTTTCTTAGCAGTTCAAAGGCATTATTCAATTCCTCTCCTTGATGACTTTGAAGTGCATTAAAAGTTCTAATCAG
>NZ_JAVJUY010000297.1:0-2318 GCF_040220315.1 Fulvivirga sp. | reverse complement strand
CGGCTTCTGCATAGCTGGATGCCCTTCCTTTGGCACCAATGGCCTCCTCATGAAGTGCAATTCCCTTAAGATAAATAGGCTTACCATTTAGTAATACCTGGCTACCTCGTACCTCTACGGTTCTAAAACCAATTCTGTCCGTAATTGAATCATCATTTGTGGATATTTTTACTTCGTATAACCTGGGATTTGATGGTGTCCAAAAGACAGGGTTTATATTGAAAGAGATTTGCGCTTTACCATCTTTTACGGCAAAGGATTTCTTCATCTTTAGTTCTTCTATCTCCACCATTACGTTACCAGACTCCATTCCATTTATTTTGACCCAACCTTCAACATTTTTACTGTTGCCTGTGCTAAGCTGCACCTTGTAATTCTCTATAAACGTTTTTGGTAATTCAACCAGCTTTACTTCACGGGTAATCCCACCGTAGTTCATCCAGTCTGTACTGGTAGTCGGAATATCTTCACTGGTTAGTGTGTTGTCACTTCGGATCACAATAAGGTTTTCTCCGTTCTTGAGATGATCTGTTACCTCACAATTGAATGAGGTATACCCTCCGGTGTGGCTGGCTATATGAACACCGTTGACATAAATCCTTGCTTTGTAATTGATAGCTCCAAAGTATAAATAGTACCTTTTATCAGGTTTCTTGTCCACAAAGAAGTCTCTTTTGTACCAGACTTTTCCATTGTAGAAAAATAACCTGGGGTCCTGTGTGTTCCAGTCGCCTGGCACTTGTAAGGTTAAGCCATTTTCAATGCTTAGTTCTATCAGTTCACCCGGACCAGGTTTATAATTTCTTTCCAGGAATTGGCCCATGTCATTTAATGAAAAAAGTGTTGGGTCGATTAGTGCATTCCAGGTTCCATCAAGAGACTGAGTTGTTCTGCTGGTGATATTTCCAATGAGCGGGGCCGTTGGAATTTCTGCTACTTTTTTTTGAACAAAGAGGTCCTGGCTAACTAATTGAACAGAGGAACTCAATGAAAGTGCGATGAATAGGACACCAGTCAATAGTCTGGTATTAAAAGGTGGTTTACTTTGGATAATTGTTGCTGCATTCATACTACATATTTTAAGGATATGATATTAAAAAACTGTAGTGTAAGATTAGCGGCACCTTTATTCAATAGCGTCCCAACGGACTTATTGGGACTTATTTAAAGAATAGAAGATTAATGAGTCTGGTTGGTTTTCTTTTCTGTTTGGTATTGAGAAGGGGTTTGTCCGGTTATTTCCCGAAATATTCTGTTGAAGGATGATTTTGAGTTGAAGCCTGCTTCAAGAGCTAATCCCAGCAAGGTGATATGTTTCCAGGCAGGGTCAACGAGTAATTTTTTAAATTCATTGACTCTGTATTCATTCACCAGTTGATAGAAGTTTTTACCAAAATGTTTATTGATTGTTTGCGACAGATTTTGACGGGAGATCTTCAAATCATCAATCATCATCTGCAAACTGTAATCGGGGGTCTTAAAGGGTTTTTTAGTTTCGAAATATTTTAAGATCAATGCGGCATATTGTTCAATGGTTTCGGGACTTAAACCTGAACCGTAATATTTATCATTGGTTTGCTCAGCTTTTGCCAGATTACTTTTTGAGTCAAAAATTATTGGCTGAAGCAATCCGAAAATCAGCAATAAGTATCCAAGAATAGCCAGGTTGAATTGGGTAAACCAATAATTAGCTGTTTCCGGGTTTTGTAACAAGCCACTGAAAAGGGGGACAGAAAAGAAGAGTATATTACTAACTAGAACTACCAACATAAATACCAGCACCCAGGTTAATGAATGCCTGTTGGATTTATTGGAAAAGTAATTCAGCATATTTTTCTGATGCCTGATCACAAGTACGAGTGTGGCAAGCCAATAGGATAAGATAGAAATTACAAAAACAAATAAAATTCCTATGATGAAGGGATATGGTGCTTCTCCGGAAAAGGATTCGGCATTGAGTGAATGAGGTAAATAAATAATTCTCAGGATACTTATCAAAACAAACGGAAGGCCATGCAAAAGATATTTCCATTTGAAGTAGAAATCAATCTTGATCAGGCTCTGGACATAGAAGTAGAAAATAGGTCCGAAAAGCATGAAAAACGGAGCAAATCCTATCTTGGTATAAGTGTAAAGACCTTCAGGAATTATATACCCTAAAAAGAAGTAGCTCAGTATCAAAAACCAAAAAGCCAGGATGTAATTTGAAGCGTGTTTGGGTTTTTTGAGCAAAAACACCAACCCACTTACTAAGGATTGCACCAGTCCTAGATAGAGCATCTATTAAGTCATTGAGTTAGTCAAATCGAAACTAATTT
>NZ_JAVJUY010000296.1:0-26550 GCF_040220315.1 Fulvivirga sp. | reverse complement strand
ATTCTTTATTTCTTTTATTCTTAGCCCCTGCCGATCGGAAAAGCCATAGCATCCAATTCTTTCGACTTTCTATATTATTACTATCGATAGATTTTAAGATTTCTCTGGCAGTAAACTTTTTAAAATCACGAAGTACATCAGATAGATTTTCACCTTTAGCCGATACAATTAAATGCAGATGATTGCTCATAATCACCCACCCATAAACAACCAAGCCCTTATTCTGTATGCAATGATTTAAGCTATCTACTATAATTTCACAATATTCCTTTCGAGTAAAAACATCAACCCATTCAACTACCGCAAAAGAAAGAAAATGAATACCTGACTGGTTCCTTATTTTGTAGCCATTAGACATTGAATGAAGATAGGTAATGAGCGTCTAAAATTTGAATGATTTGGTTCCTAATGCCGTGTCATAGACACTGGTGACAATTGAAAAGTTCGTAGTCCCTGCGGGAGACTACGAACAACGAGGTTTTTAGGACACTCGGATAACTAAAATTCTCATATCTAGGTGATGAATTATTCTTTTTCGTAATAAATAACATTCACTTCTTCAACTTTTCCGAAGTCACTATCGGAACTTATCACAGGAATATTAAGATATTTTGAAGTAGCCAAAATGATACTATCAGGGAGCTTTATTTTTCGGAGTTGTTTAATTCTTACTACTTCTTCCTTAATTTGACTGTTTATATCTATAATAATACAGTCGTCTAAAAATTTTTTGATCTCGTTACGTTCATCATCCGTTATTTCGTGATAGCCCAACAACTCTAGCTGAGTGATAAATGATACATACAGTTTTCTGTTAAATAATAAGTTAGATAAGACTTTGTCTCCTGATAAGAGATAAAGAGCAATGTTAGTATCTAATAAGACACTATTCCCATTCATCTCGCATACGCTTTTGAATAACCAAAGAATCTTCTTTTAGCTTGATTACACCACAGTATTTGTGAGTATCTACTCCTTTTGTTTTGAATGCCTTTTTCAAAAGTTTATTAATAATTTCTTTATTTGTTCCCTTTTTTATTACTGTAACCATAGTTGTGATATTCTTCAACATAAAGTTAACATCAAAATAGTATTTTTTGTGCCATCTCACATTTTAATATCATTTTCAAAGAAGCACAGCAAAACAGCTAAGGAAATTTGGTATATTGAAGGTTAATTCAAATTCAATAGTAAACCCATGCGAGTTGCCAAAAGAATCTTCCTTACTTTAATCATTATCATATTTATTGCAGGTATTTCAATCACCTTTTACTTATCTGGTCTAAAGCCTGCGTATGATGGGCAATTGAACTTGCCCAACCTTACCAATGAAGTAAAAGTCCATTTTGACAATCACGCCATACCGCATATTTATGCTGATAATACATTAGATGCCTACAAAGCGTTAGGGTATGTGCATGCCCAAGAGCGGCTTTTTCAAATGGAGCTTATGCGAAGAATTGCTCCTGGCAGACTCTCAGAAATGTTTGGTAAAGATTTAGTTGAAACAGATAAATTCTTCAAAACAGTTGGCATCCATCGTATGGCAAAAGAAGAGGCTCAGACACTTAAATCTTCTAATTCAAAGGAATATCAGTTAGCGCAATCATATTTGGATGGCGTAAACCACTTCATTAACACCGGGCCTACTCCTTTAGAATTTACACTACTCGGGTTAGACAAAGAAGAATACACAGTTGAAGATATTTATAATGTGATGGGCTACATCTCATTTTCATTTGCACAAGCCCAAAAAAGTGATCCCATTGTAACTTCCATCGCCAAAAATTTAGGGCCAGAATATTTAGCCGATCTGGATTTAGCAGGGCATGGCAATACGGAGATGATTAAAAATTATCCTCAAAATGCCACATTAGAAAAATTGACAGCTAAGGCTGATGAGATTATGAATTCCCTTCCCGCCCCCACCTGGATTGGAAGTAATAGTTGGGTGGTAAACCCAACAAAATCAGCAACAGGCTCCGTAATTTTTGCTAATGATCCACACATGGGTTTCAGTCAGCCGTGTGTTTGGTTTGAAGCACATGTTGTCACTCCAGAATGGGAACGATATGGCTATCATGCAGCGATGTTTCCCTTTGCACTGTTGCTCCACAACCGTAATTATGCCATAGGCCTTACCATGTTTGAAAACGATGACATTGATTTTTATTACAATGTCGAACCTACTGAAACCATCAAAGAGGAAATTAAAATTAAAGATGCTGAACCCATAACCATCGAAGTGCAGGTTTCAGAATTTGGACCAATTGTAAGCGATGTTATCGATGGGTTGGAAGATCAACCTATAGCCATGTGGTGGACCTATCTTCAAACAAAACAGGAATCCATGGAGGCTATTTATCTTTTAAACCATGCCAAAGGTATGGATGATGTGCGTTCCGGTGCGTCACGAATTAAAGCGCCAGGATTAAACGTAATGTATGGCGATAAGGATGGAAATATTGCCTGGTGGGCAAGCGCCAAGCTTCATTTATTAGGCGCTGGTGTTGAAAGAAACCACATTCTCAATGCAAAAGATTCTACGCATACCACGTTCGAATGGCTGGATTTCTCGAACAATCCACAAGCTGAAAACACGCCATGGAATTATGTATACAGCACAAACAATCAGCCTGACAGCATCAAAGGTGGCTATTACCCTGGTTATTATGCCCCGGAAGACAGGGCTCTTAGAATCACCAGTTTGCTTGAAAGGAAAGAAAAGATTTCTGTGGATGATTATAAAGCTTTCTTCTTAGAAAACACCTCCACTATTTCTGCGAAAATAGCGCATGAATATGCTGCTCAACTAGAACCTCAAAATGATCTGCAAAAAGAAGTGAAAAACTTATTAGCCGATTGGGATGGCAGTCATTCACGAGAATCCAAAGCGCCCATTGTCTATCAAAAGATTCTATATCATTCATTGCGATTAGCAATGGAAAATAAGCTGGACTCCGGTCAATTTGAGGGCTGGCTTAATACGCATTTAATGAAACGATCTTTCGATCCTTTATTTCATAACGATTCATCGAAATGGTGGGATGATCCATCAACCCAAGAAAAAGAAACAAGAAAGCAGGTATTTAATAAAGCTTTTGAAGTGAGTCTTGAAGAACTGACAGCCCAATTAGGCGATATCAAAAAATGGAAATGGGGCAATGTGCATACACTGGAACATCCACACCCCATTGGGAAAGTGGAGCTTTTGCGCGATTACTTTAATGTTGGAATTTTTAAAATGGATGCCAGTGATGCCGTTTTAAATAAACTTTCATTTACTCGAACAGGCTCTGGCCTCTACCCTATTAAATCTGGTCCCTCTACAAGAAGGCTTATCAATTTTGCAGATATCGAAAATTCACAAAGTATACTACCAACAGGCCAAAGTGGTAATCCTCTAAGTGATTATTATGATGATCAGGCTGAGCTTTATACAAAGGGTAAATGGCGTAAAATGATGATGAACAAAGAAGAAATTGAGCAAAAAGCGATGGGCACTATCGTCTTTAAATCAGAGAATTAAGAAGCCCTGTTTTGGCGAAGTTGGTTGAAGTAATTTAACCAGTCCTGTTCGGTATTAATATTTACAGAGGCATTGGCAAACTGAACGTTGCGAGCACCAAAGGCAGCAGTAAGGGTAAACAGGCTTTCATCATCTTTCAATTTAAAAATATCCTTAAAATGTTGCTTTCCTATTAATATGGGCATGTATAGAATCTGCACATCTGCTACTGACACAATGCCATTTGAATCGTCATATGCATACATCATTTTTCTTAGTAATTCTGCATTGATATAGGGTTGATCGCAGTTAAGAAATATAACTCCTTTTAAATGCGGATAATGCTTATGAATGTAGTTAAACCCTTCTTTAATAGAAGTGGCTACACCCTTATTCCAATTCAAGTTAAAAACAACCTCCACATCTAAGCCTTTAGTCTCCCTTTCAAATCGGTTATAATTATAACCCAGCACACTAACAACTGGCTGAGTGACCTGAATTGCCATAGAAATAGTGCTTCTCAGAAAAGATTCGTTATTAACTTCTAACAACTGATTTGGAAAACCCAATCTCGTGCTGGCACCTGCAGCTAAAACAACTATACCGAATTCATTCATGGAGATAATTATACCCATTATTAGGTACAACTAAATGCCCCAAAAAGGGGGTAATTTGCAAAGAATATTAATTGCTTAAATACGAAAGCTTAATAGTCGGGTAACGACTTATTATTAACTTAGTAGATTGTAAAAAGAACTAGATGATTCAAAGAGGATTAGCCATATTGGTAGTTATTTTTATTACTGCTTTTCCAGTTAAAAGTCAGGATTGGGTGAGTATGTATAATTCTTCGCTTCAGGAATACAATGCAGGAAACCTTGACGCTGCATTGGTTAGCGCCAAAAACTGCCTCAAGTCTTTTCAAAGTCAGGATGGCTCACTTTCAGGTAATTATGAAAGCATTCTTAGGCTTCTAACTGATATTTCTTTTAGTATAGGAAATTATGAGGAAGGGCTAGAATACTGCCAAAAAGAACTTGATGTAAAGGCAAAAACAGGAAACCTCAACAACCTGGAACATGCCAATGCACTATATAACAAAGGTTCTTTGGAGCTCATCTTAGGCAAAGTGAATGATGCATTATCAACATTTGGTGAAGTTAAATCGATATATGACCAATTTTTCACGACTAGCGATCAGGCCCTTGTCGATTGTCAATGGAAAATAGCCAATTGCCATTACTTATTAGGTGATTCAGAAAAAGCCTATCAAATATATAATGCAACGGTGCCTTCCTATAATATCGATGAAGGCCTATCCATGGACTATGTGCAAGCCACGTTTGATTATGCTAACCTCTTAATGGATAGAAGTGGTTATTCTGAGGCATATAGCTACATACTTACTCTTGAAAGCGTTTATGAACAATTAGGTGAAGGAACGGAGTACGAACAGGCATTAATTCAAACTAACAAAGGCCTATGTCTTCATAAGGCCAATGACTATAAAGGAGCGGAAGAGGCCTACATGGAGGCCGACAGTTTATTCAGAAGCATTGATGAAGAAAAAGATCAGGCTTATTTCAACATGATCAACTTACGGGCTGTAAATTTTGAAAAGTTAGGAGACCATAATCGTGCTGCTAAATTATTAGAAATGATTGGTAGCTCGGGCGATGATGCATCTAAAAGCATTGCCAGCACCAACGAGGGAATGATGCGTATGCAGGAAGGCAAGTATACTGAAGCAGAAAATTCTTTTACTGCTGCTCTTTCAGCTATTGATAAAACTACTAACCCAGAAGGGTACATCGAAACCTCTATCGATCTTCTGAGTGCCAAACTGGCACTTAATAAATTGGATGAAGCAAAGCTCATTTTAGATGAAATTGAATCGGTTGCCTCTAGTCCAAACGAAGAATTAAAAGCTAAATATTTATACCACTCAGGTATTTATAAAAATGCTGTAGGTGACTGGAATGGAGCACTTACCGATTTCGAAAAGGCATTAACTCTGTTAAATAACGCTGGTTCCAGTACTTTAAAAATGAATACATTGAGTGCCATTGCTGTGATCCATCAGGAAAATGGTGCTTACGGTATGGCTGAACATTATTTTAACCAACAATTACAGTTAATGGATCGATCAGGTTTGGGCGGGACATTAACCTTTGCAATTTCGCTTAACAATCTGGGTATCGTAAAGCAGAATCAGGCTGAGTTTTTAGAAGCGCAGAACTACCTTGAGCAATCAAGAAGCATAGTTACCAAACAAGCAGGGAAAGATAGTGAAGAATATGCGGGAGTAATAGAAAACCTTGCACTTACACTCACTCAACTGGGTGAATATTCAAGAGCTGAAGAACTCATTAATGAAAGTATTGAGATAAGAAAAAATAAAGTGGGCGAAACGCATCCATCTTATGCCAATGCCATACAAAACCTTGGTAGACTGAAGCAATTAAAAGGCAAGTATCAGGAGGCTGAACCTCTCTTTACAAAGGCTCTTGAAATGAAGAAAAACGCTTTTGGTGAAAATCACCCTGAATATGGTCATGCATTAAACAGCTCGGCATTATTATATCAAACCATGGGTAATTTCGAGAAAGCTGAGCCACTTTTTATAAAGAGTGCCAATATATTCAAAGTACGCTATGGAACCAATCATCCAGAATATGCCACAGCTTTAGAAAACCTTGCCACACTGTATAAGCTGGAAGGTAAAAACGAGAAATCACTTGAATTACTTGAAACGGCTCTTGAGATTGATAAAAATATTTATGGCCAAAATCACCCAAGGTATGCTACCACATTGCATAACCTTGCTTCTTTATATGAAGCTCTTAACGATACGGAGAAAGCAAGAAACCTCTATCAGCAGGCTCTCGCTATTGATAAGGCGGTATATGGTGAAAAGCACCCGGCTTATGCATCTACATTATACAATCTGGCCACTCTCAATCAGCAACTGCAACAATTTAGTGAGGCTGAAAGTAACTTCAAGCTATCGCTGGAAATTCGAAAAGAAATATTAGGCGATAACCACCCTGATTACGCATACTCTTTATACGGTTTAGCTGGCTTATATCACGGCACCAAGCGTTTGGTGGAAGCTAAGCCTTATTATGATGAAGTAATTGTTAACTATCTGTCACAGATATCAGAATTCTTCCCTTCTCTAAGTGAAAATGAAAAAGGCGCCTTTTATGCTAAAATTAGGCCTGTCATTGAGTCATATCAGGATTTTTGCATTGAGTACGCTCAAAGTTCACAGCCTGATGCTAAAACAGCAATTGGCGATTTATACAACCTGCAACTGCGTACTAAAGCACTGCTCCTGCACTCATCAAACAAAGTGCGAAACAGAATATTTTCCAGCAACAACCAAAAGCTGATTGATGAATACTTGTCATGGACAGAATTGAAGGAGCGTTTATCAAAATACCTGGCATATTCTGAAGAAGAATTAAGAGATCAAAACATTAACATCTCAGATGTAACGAATGAGATCAACAGTTTGGAGAAGTCGCTATCCCAGCGATCTGAGTTATTCGCAGAGGATGTAGATCAGAAAGAATTTAAGTGGCAGGATATACGTGATGTATTGCAAGATGGTCAAGCTGCATTGGAAATTATTCGCGTGAAAAAGCGATTCGCCAAAGATTCAATACTATATGTGGGTCTGATTGTTAAGAAAACCAGCACGGATTCCCCTGACATGATTCTCTTAAAAGATGGTGAAAAACTAGAGAATCGATTTTTCAACTATTATAGAAATGCCATCAAATTCACAGTGGGTGACGACATCTCCTACAAAGAATTCTGGCAACCAATCGATCAGCATTTGGATAATGTTAATCAGGTGTATGCCTCTACTGACGGCATCTTTAACAAAATCAATATCAACACCTTGTGGGATACGAAGAACAATGAATATGTAATTGATGAATATATTGTTAGAAACATCAGTAATACAAAGGAAATTTTGTTGGCTGATAACGATGGACTAATTGCCAGCAATACTGCAGAGGTTTTCGGTTTTCCTGATTATGATTTGACCACAGAAAGCACCATTGATAACAGTATAGCACAAACTCGGGCTAGTGAATTTGGGTTTACCGATGTTATACCCGAGCTACCGGGCACCAGAGATGAGGTGAATAAATTAAATGAATTATTGGGCGAACAAGCCTGGAGCTCCAAATTATATCTGCGTGAAAACGCAAGTGAGAATAAACTAAAAAGCATTACCCCTCCCAAACTGTTACATATCGCTACGCATGGTTTCTTTAAAAGTGATGTAGTTTTTGAAAAGCCATTAGATGGACAAACAACTATTAATAATGCTGAGAAAAACCCACTTTTCAGATCAGGTTTGTTATTTGCAGGATCGGCACAGACAACTCAGGCAAGCAATAATTTCAACGAAGAGGATGGGGTATTAACTGCCTATGAAGCCATGAATTTAAACCTTGACAATACGGAGTTGGTTGTATTATCGGCTTGTGAAACTGGTATTGGTGAAGTGAAAAATGGCGAAGGCGTTTATGGTTTACAGCGATCGTTCATGGTAGCTGGTGCGAAAGCTGTAATTATGAGCCTCTGGCAAGTAGACGATAACACTACTCAACAATTAATGGTTAATTTCTACAAAAACTGGTTGAGCGGCACTAATAAATTCGAATCATTTAAAAATGCCCAATTGGAACTTAAACAAAAATATGCTGACCCATTCCACTGGGGAGCATTTATTATCATTGGAACGGATTAAAGGATAAAAAACACATGGTTAAAAATTTATTTTTAATGCTATGCCTTATCCTTATTGCTGGCATGGCTCAATTTGCAATAGCTCAAACTGATACAGTAGACTATTCAAAAACGAAGCGCATCATAGAAAACCTGAGTGACCCCGCGGCAGTAGAATATGCTCCTTCCATTTCGGCAGACGGTAAAACCATCATTTTCGAAGCCAATAAAGGCGGCAGCTATAAACTGTTTGAGTCAAACTATGTAAACAATAATTGGGAATTGCCCGCACCTATCGAGAACGTAAATAATTTTGGCGATTCAACGGATTTGATCGGTGGCCCAAGCATTAGTTTTGATGGCAACACCCTTTACTTCTTTGCATCTATTGGCTTTGGAAACAGTTCTGATATTTATTTTTCTACCAGGGAAAAATCAGGTTGGAGTGTGCCACAGAGCATAAGAGCACCTATAAATACTGATGGTTATGAAGCGTTCCCTTCGATCTCAGCTGATGGTAAATACTTATATTTTGTGAGGCAGAATACAGAGGGTCCACAATCACGGGACCTGAAAAGATATGAAGGTTTTTGTTCTTCTATATGGCGGGCAGAACGAAATGCCAGTGGAGAATGGGGTGAGCCAAGAAAATTGCCCTACCCCATCAATCTCGATTGCGAAAAAGCACCAAGAATTATGGCCGATGGTAAGACACTTATTTTCTCTTCCAACCGACCGGGTGGACAAGGCGATTACGACATGTACCAGTCGACTTTTACCCCTTTAGGCGAATGGTCGAGGCCGGTGCCTTTAACTTACGCCAATTCAGCAGCGAGCGATCAGCTGCCTACCATTGCGGCACAGGGTGATTTGATGTATTTCGTATATAACAATCAAGATATCTACTCAGTAGTTATTCCGCCAAACCTAAGGCAATTTGTAAATAATATCATTCAAGGTAAAATCACAGATGCAGATACAGATCAGGGTATTGCAGCCAAAATCATAGTACGAGACGCACTTACTTCAAGCATCATCTCTGAGATAGACAATAACCCAGAAGATGGGGCTTACACTGTTGTATTGGCTGCAGGTAAATATTATAATATGGAGGTTGTAAAAGAAGGGCACTCCAGCTTCATTCAATCGTTCGATCTGAGAAAAGTAACTACGTATCAGGAAACAGAATTAAATATTGAGCTCTTTCAAAATGCATTTTTAGATGTAGCTGTTAGCGATGCAGAGTTATTTGAGGGGTTGGTTGCAGATGTACAGGTAAAGCGAGATGGTGCTTCTGCCTTTTTCAAAACGGTAAAAACAAGGCTCCCTAATGGTACTACCCAGATAGCACTACCAATTGGTTCAAATTATGAATTCTATGTGTCTGCGCCCAACTTTAAAAGTGAGTTGTTTACTCTTGATTTATCAAACCTCGTTCTTTATAGAAATTTTGAAAAGGAAATCCCATTGGTCCCTGAGAAAAAAGAGGTGATGATTAATGTAGCAGACCTTGTTAATAACTCCAGGGTAAAGTCGAAAATCATATTAAAAAATAAGGACAGGGATGAACGAATTGAAGTAGACGGTAATAGCATGGTTTCACTCCGTGTGGGTGACAGATATGAAATTGAAGCAACAAGCGACCAGGGATATGCCTTTAACTCCACTACCCTTGACGTGGGAAAAAATTCACAAGAAGTAGATCTTAAACTTTTAAAACTAGAACAAAACGCCAAACTGGAGTTAAAAGATATTTTGTTCGAATCTAATTCTGCTACCCTCTCAGACATCTCGTACATTGAACTTGAGCGAGTGATTAAGCTAATGAATGAAAACCCTACTTTGAGGGTAGAAGTGGCCGCACATACAGATGATGTAGGTTCTGACTCGTACAATAAAATATTATCTAACAAACGGGCTAATAGCGTAGTTACTTTTTTAGAAGAGAACAAAATAGCTGAAGGCCGATTTGAATACAATGGGTATGGCGAATCGCAGCCTAAAGTAGCGAATGACTCCGATGAGAACAGGGCAAAAAACAGACGTGTAGAACTAATAGTAATAGGAATATGAAAAACATACTCACCTTTTCAGCAGCACTATTATTAGCCGTTCCACTTTTTGGCCAACGTTATAAAGATGTCCATCCTCTCATTGTAAAAGCTTCTGATGATGAAGCCCTTTCGATACTAAAGTCTTACATCATTGAAGATTTAGATCATCCAAATGCAAATTTCAGATTAGCATTAATTTATGAGCGTAGGTATTTAAAAAGTGATCCTATAACAGAATACGAACGCGCTATGGCCAATGCCAATGAAGCTAAATTACGATTTACTAAAGCTGCTGCGATTGTAGATGACCGTGAAGTAAGTAAAAATGAAGGCTATTATGTAGAATTTGCCAGTGGATTTGATAGCAAAGGAAGACCCATCGTTAGTTATAACTCAATCAATCAAAAAATTAGAAATGGGTATGATTCAGCTAAATTATTTACGGAGAAACTTCCAGAGATCTACGAATATTTTACACGCAGTGTTGATTATCATGATCGGGCTATTAAGCTTTTTAATGAGATTAATGGAAAATTTAATAGCAGAGATAAACTGCTTTTGTTACACGACTCTAACCTGCAATTCAAGCTACAAGACCTGATTTCAGACTATGACAGCAGTATTGTAAACCTTGACAAGTATTTAGCCTCAGGCAAAGCCTACAATCCAAAGCACTTTAATCAGTCGTATAAAATAAAAGATATAGATACTTACCGATTGCAAGGCTTGCTCACTAGCCCGAACTTTCTGGTAGAGAATATTGAAATCTGGAATTACAAAAAATGGGCCCAGGAAGTTATTAAAGAGGTGGAAACTGAAGTTCAAACATTAAGAATTCAGCTCAATGCTGCCGATCTGGAACTAACAAATAAGCTTAAGCCAATGAGCCCATTGGTAAGCATGCCGGATTATACGCCTTATACATTGGATAATAAATTAGTTTTCGAGTTAGTGAAATACGATGCGCAGTCGTTGCCATTGGCGTTGTTAAAATACAAACAACATAAGCAGGATTTAATTTATCAATTAGGCCAGGTGAATGATCGTGATACTACTGGCTCAGATCAGGTTTATTTAGTGAATCTTGGTGAGTTAATTTATAAAGCTAAAGATGCCGATAGCCTAATTCAAATAGCAGAAACGCGAGTGAATGAAGAAAATTATGAGAAGTATGAAAGCTTCTTCCATACTCATTATAAAGGCTTACCGGGTATAAATCAATTTATAACGGATGAGAAAAAGTTAGTGACCGATTCCAAAAATACAGGTGTTAATGAAATGCTCGCTACATTAAACTCCATAGAAAAAAATGAGGCCTATGACGGAACTGTCACTTATCGAAGAAGTAAAATTTCACTGGCTCCAAGAAGATTACTTAGCCTTGACTCGTTAAACTTTGAGCCTTTTACCATCGCCTTGGCAGAGAATGCGGATGGCAGTAAATATATTTCCGGTTTACAAAAACAGAAAGACAATTCTGTGTTAGTGTTTCTTTTAAAAACTGATGCAGGAAATCGTGTTAAGTGGTACAAAGAATACGACATGAGTGAAGTGGGCGGTGGCATTAATGAGGTGGGTGGAATGGCCATTACACCAGAAGGTTGTGCACTAATGATCCGTACAAAAGGTATTGACGGCATGTCAAATACCCTCTATTATGTAGATGAAAATGGTGATGAGCTATTTAAAAAACCTCTGGAATTGCCACTTTACCCAAGAGAGATTAAATATATCGAATCGACCAATGCCTTTGTAATGGCCTACAAAGGTGCTACTATTCAACAATCATATGATGCTAAGGAGCCTTCACAATTTATAAGTGTAAACATATTAGGCGATGTGCTTTGGTCTCAAACTTTTGAATTTGCAGGTACCATTGTTGATTTGCTAACGTTAGATAAAGGCTTTATGCTTATTGGTAATTATTCAGAATTAAATGACCCGGATGGTAAGAGTTATCGCACCAGAATAGCCAGTGGACAAACCAATGGGTTTGCTGCTAGATTTGGAAATAATGGGAAACTCATCTCTGTGAAGCCAATAGAATCAACCGGAAATTACTTTATTGATAACGTAATTAAGGTCAATGATAAGATAATCAACCTGTTGGGTAAATCAGGAACCTTAGAGACACCTGAAAGTAAGAACATTCATATCATCGTAAATTACGGTCTAGAAGTATTGCATACTGATATATAATGCTTGTAAAATTGATTATAGCGTTTGCTCTTTTATCACTTCAGCAATCCACCAATGCTGAATATGCGAGTTTGGTGGTGACTATTAACAAAGTAGAATCAGGCAGAGGAAAGCTTATTGTTGCCCTCTTTAATGATGAAGAACAATTTTTGAAATCGGATTATATCAATAAGCAATTATCTGTAACTGATAACGGTGAGCACGTTGTTACTTTTAATGATTTACCTAAGGGAATATATGCAGTCAGTGTCATCCATGATGAAAACGGGAACGGTGAGCTTGATAAAAACCTGATAGGCATACCTACAGAAAAGTTTGGCTTTTCGAATAACAAAATGGGCCGTTTTGGGCCGCCATCGTTTGAAGAGTGTGGAATCGATCTTAATGAAAATAAGGAAATAGCGATTGATTTGAAGAAAATGTTATGATTTCTAGTAATTGCACTAAATTGTCCCCCGCTGGCGGGGGACAATTTTAAGCTATTGGCAACTTTTCAGTGCACTCTCAACTTCCTTTATTGAAACCATGCCATGCTCATTACCCCAACTATTGGTAATGTAAGTAGTGATTTCAGCTATCTCCAAATTAGTAAGGGTTCCAATACCGGGCATAGGTTGGTTGAAATCAATTCCATTTACTACGATTTCACCTTGCTGGCCATTTTTTTGGATGCAAATCGCTCGATCAATATCTCCCATTAGATAATCTGATTTAGCCAAAGGTGGATACAATTTTGCCAAGCCTTCGCCATTCATTTGATGACAATTTGCACAATGTATTTGATACAGCTGCTGCCCTTCCACCAGGTACTGTTCAAATTTTACATTTTCTGAGGCAGAAGTACTTTCGCCACTTTTTTTACCCGTACAAGCTGCAATTAGTATACAAACCAAAAAAAGAAGCCCCTTATTCATATTCTTTCAATAGTCTGTCAATGTCCAACATTAATTTGTCCACTGCTTCGGGCTTTGTACCATCGTATAATCCCCTAACTCTTCTTTCCTTATCAATCAGAATAAAAGCTCCACTATGCAGATAGCCACCAGGTGCTGTTGGGTCTTCACTGGCACTTACCATGTAACTTGTCTGCCCTACTTTAAAAATATCTTCTTTTTGGCCTGTAATAAAGTGCCATTTATCAGAAGATACTCCTAACCTGTCGGCAAATTCTTTGAGCACAGCCACTGAATCATGCTTCGGGTCAATGCTATGAGAAAGGATGAGTACATCAGGGTTATTTTCAAACTTATCATACACTCTCAGCATTTGAGTTTTCATAATCGGGCAAATGGTTGGGCAAGAGGTAAAGAAAAAGTCAGCCACATAGATTTTATCCTTAAATGTATCTTGGGTAATCCAATTACTATCCTGATTTACAAATTTGAAATCGGCTATTTTATGGTAGACGGTATCTCCAGAATCGGTGACTTCACTTCTTCCATAAATTTTTAAACGATCCTGCTGGGATTCACATGCGATTACCGCCAATCCGATCAATAGCACCAAAAACTGTTTCATTTTTTTTCTCTTATTTTCTTTACCAACCTAACGGCTGACATGATCAATATACTAAATAATACAAGCCCTAAAACACCCCATACAAGGCTTATGGCACTTTTAAGAACTATGATAAATACTATTCCTACTAACAGAATTGTGGCCACTTCGTTCCAAATTCTTAGTTGAATTGACGCGTATTTATAAATGCCATTCTGAAGATTGGTATAGATTCTATGACAAATGAATTGATAGATATACAATAGCAGTACGAGCGTTAATTTTATATGCATAAACCCCTGGCTCAGGTAATCCATCCGGTAAACGAACAGCAATATCGACCCAAAAATCAAAGTGAGAATTGCCGATGGCCATGTGATCGCCCACCAGAGCAATTTTCCATTTTTCTGGTACTCCTTTTCAAGTATCGATTTTTCAGGTTCTGGTTTTTCGCTGGCCTCTGTTTGGTAGATAAATATCCTTACTATGTAAAATAGCCCTGCAAACCAGGTAACAATAAAAATCAGGTGTAATGCCTTAATATAGAGATATGACATGCGGCAAAAGTAAGCATCAACTTTGGTTAACCAGATATCTTAAAGAATTTTATTCCACCTTCTCATAAGGATCATCTTTCTTGGAAATTATTGTAATCTCGTCACCAACTTTCACCAGACTACCTGCTAACAAAATGGCATTTTCTCCAAAAACCATTTTCTCATTAATCCTTTGCTTAAATAACGTTTTTAAAGGCTCCTTACCAACTTCAGCAGTTTCAGGATTCATAGTTATGACTATACAACGCGTACAGGGTTTTATGCATTGTAACTCAGCAGCACCAATGGTTATGTCCTTCCACAGAAACTCTTCATAAGCTTGACCACCAGTAAAAACCAGATTAGGCCTAAATCGCTTATAGGTAATGCTTTCTTGAATTTTGGCATTTAAGTCTGCAACAGAATTCTCGCCAACTATTAGATAAGGATAAGCATCTGCCAGGCTCACATGATGCTCATTTTTTACCCAGTCGGGCTGTACTCTTCTGGGCGATTCATCGGGCAAATACACCAACCGACAATTGAACCCGAGTTCATTGGAGAACCAAGTATTAATATGATCTTCGGCAACTACTGCCTCCACTTCATCGTCCCATATTTTTGCCGTTATTTTCTTACCAGTTGAAATTGCCCAGGGAATATGCAATTGTTGAGTTTTATTCTTATGCTGGATGGTAAATCCTGACTCTGATTTTTTTAATTGATAAAAAAGAAACTCCTTGTGCTGCCTGATTGTTAAAAACTTATTGTTTTCATCAATTAGCATGAATCGCCTATCATACTCTAATCCGCGCTGGGTTGTAATTGAGCTTTCTAATTCTATTCCGCCTAGCGACTTTATAGGGTAAATGATAATTCGTGATAGCTTCATACTCTTAAATGAAAATTGAACCTTTACTAACTTAACAATATTCAGTAATTTCATCCTTTAAAGAATAGATCAAATGAGTGATAAAACCAATCTCTGGTACTTTGAAGATGTAGATCTCTTTAACGTATTGTGCCCTCATAAAACGGTGAACATGCAGGAAAAGCATGAATTTACTACCTACAATAAAAATCAGTTTATCTACTTTACGAATGAGCGTGCCAAATACATTTATATGATTGCAGAGGGCCGGGTGAAAATTGGGCATTACTCAGAAGACGGTAAAGAAGTGGTAAAGGCAATATTGGGAGCTGGTGAAATCTTTGGTGAGCTAGCCTTAACAGGCGAAGAAAAAAGAGCCGATTTCGCTCAGGCGATGGATGACAAAACGAATGTATGTCCCGTTAGTATTGATGAAATGCGCGGGCTCATGGCGGATAATCAAGAACTAAGTTTTAAAATTTACAAGTTAATTGGTTTACGCATTCGAAAGCTCGAAAGAAAAGTTGAATCACTCGTTTTCAAAGATGCCCGCACAAGAGTGATCGAATTTTTAAAAGATGCTGCAGCATGGAAAGGTAAAAAAGTAGGTTTTGAAACAATGATACCCACAAAACTCACCCATAAAGATATTGCCAACCTTACAGGCACATCAAGGCAAACGGTTACTACCATACTTAATGAATTAAAGGAGGCCAATCTCATCAATTTCGATCGAAGAAAAATACTGATCAGGGATTTGGATAATCTTAAGTGATTGTAAATCGGATACTAAGTGTGGTACTCCGATACTAGAAATAAAGTCAGTTTTTCAACCGTGAGAAAATCCGTCAATGCATAAATTGCAATTATATTGAGTCAGGTTCTTTTAATAACACCCCCATTTACTCAGCTGAATACACCATATCCGGCTACGGCCTATTTAAAAGGCTTTCTAAATACAAAAGGGTATTCTTCTTTTCAAATGGATTTGGGAATTGAAGTTATTATTCAACTTTTCACTAGAAAAAGTCTTCAAGAACTATTTTACAAGGCCAAGAGAAGTCAATCAGATCATTCTGAGAATGCGCAAAGAATTATTGCGCTACAAGATGAGTATCTGGCTAAGATAGATGATGTAATTAATTTTCTGCAGGGCAACAACCATTCCTATGCAAGATCTATTTGCACAGAAGGTTATTTACCTCAAGCTTCTCGTTTTGAGCAGTTAGATGATCTGGAATGGGCGTTTGGCAACATGGGAATGCAGGACAAGGCCAAACATTTAGCCACGCTCTTTCTTGAGGATTTATCCGATTTTATTATCGAATGTATAGATGATAATTTCGGATTCAGCCGGTATGCAGAACGACTGGGAATGAGTGCTAATAGCTTTGATGAGTTGCATCAATCTCTACAGCAGAAACCGAGTTTTATTGATGAATTGACATTAAGAATTTTAGAAGAACGAATTCAGGAAACAAAGCCGCAACTCGTATGTTTTTCTATCCCCTTTCCAGGTAATTTATACAGTGCATTTAGATGTGCTCAATGGATAAAAAGCCATTATCCACAAATTCAAATAGCGATGGGCGGTGGTTTTCCAAATACTGAATTGCGTACTGTGTCGGATACTCGGGTTTTTGAATACTTCGATTTTATCACTTTAGATGATGGTGAGGTGCCCATTGAGTTGCTTATTGATAATTTGGAAGCAGATAAAAGTACAGCCGAGCTCAAAAGAACCTTTCATCTAAAAAATGGTAAAGTTTTTTACAACAACCTGTCATCCAAACCCGATTATAAACAAGCTGATTTAGGCACTCCTGACTATTCAGATTTATTACTCGATAAGTACATCTCGGTAATAGAGATCGCCAACCCCATGCACAGCTTATGGAGCGATGGACGATGGAATAAGCTTACCATGGCACATGGTTGTTATTGGGGTAAATGTACTTTTTGTGATATCTCGCTTGACTACATAAAGTTATATGAACCCATTGCTGCTAAAACTTTGGTGGATAGAATGGAAACCATCATCTCTCAAACGGGTGAGACCGGGTTCCACTTTGTCGATGAAGCAGCTCCACCTGCACTCATGCGGGAATTGGCTTTAGAAATTTTAAGGCGTGGATTAACTGTAACCTGGTGGACGAATATTCGGTTTGAAAAAAGTTTTACGTATGATCTTTGCCAATTGCTAAAGGCTTCGGGTTGTATTGCTGTTTCTGGTGGACTGGAAGTGGCATCAGACCGATTGCTTAAAATAATTGACAAAGGCGTTACAGTAGAACAGGTTGCTAAGGTAACCAGAAATTTTACTGAGGCCGGCATAATGGTGCACTCATATCTTATGTATGGCTATCCTACCCAAACCGTTCAGGAAACCATTGACAGTTTGGAGATGGTAAGGCAAATGTTCGAACAGGGAATTATTCAGTCGGGGTTTTGGCATCAGTTTGCGCTAACAGCACACAGTCCGGTTGGCTTGCAACCCGAATTGTATGGAGTAACTCCTATGCAAGAGGCCATTTCATTCGCCCATAATGATATTCAATTTACCGATGCTACTGGCATAGACCATAACCAATTTAGCTTTGGTCTAAAGAAGTCATTATTCAATTATATGCATGGCATTTGCTTTGAATTCGACCTGCAGGAATGGTTTGATTTCGATATCCCACCCACTACCATCCCACAGGATTTTATACTAAATAGCCTGGAAGAAGATGATTATCACAATCCTCTGCCATCAGCTAAAATAATCTGGGTAGGAAATGATCCTGTAATAGCCCAATGCAAGAAAAATAAAAAATCCAAACTCATATTTCATCAAAATGCAGGTGTAATGGAAGCAAACATCGATAGTGAAAAAGTGGATTGGTTGCTTGAAATATTAAATCAAGCCAAGCCAAGAGAGCATGCAAATCTAACCTTCTCAAAAATTAAAAATTCATATGATGAGCACTTTGAAGACTTTGAGATATTCTGGTTTTCAAAACCTATAAACAACCTAAGAAAATCAGGACTACTGGTTATTTGATATGCTTTTTGATCAACCATATGATCCAAATCAAAACCTGTTGCCATTTGATGGTGAAGTCTATTACTACGGCAGAGTAATTGATCCGCAGAAGGCTGATCACTATTTTAAAGTACTTAAGGATACGCTGGAATGGCGTAATGATGAAGCTTACATTTTTGGTAAGCACTATGTTACTAAGCGCAAATATGGCTGGTATGGCAGTAAGCCCTACGAATACAAATACTCGAACAGTATAAAAAAAGCCTTGTCTTGGACGCAAGAATTGAAGGAGTTAAAAGATTTGTCAGAAAAGCTAACAGAAGAAACTTACAATTCCTGTCTTACAAACCTTTATCATGATGGCTCTGAGGGTATGGCGTATCATAGTGATGGTGAGAAGGATTTAAAACCCAATGGTGCCATTGCTTCCCTAACATTTGGTGCAGAGCGTAAATTTTTGTTTAAGCACAAAGATAGTGGTGAAACTGTAGCCCTGTATTTAGAGCATGGTTCGCTTTTAGTGATGAAAGGCACTTGCCAGACCTATTGGAAACATCGCCTACCACCAACTAAAAAAGTGAATACACCCCGCGTGAACCTCACTTTTAGAACGATCATAGAATAAATGACAAACATCGACACCTACAACTCATTTAAAACAAGCCTTTGGGCGGGAGGTACAACTACCGAACTCTTTATCTGGCCCATTGATTCAGATTTTAAAACGGGAAATTTTCAATTTAGACTTAGCACGGCAACCGTGGAAATTGAAGAATCCGTTTTCACAAAATTACCTGGGGTTGACAGAACACTTGTGCTCTTAGATGGGAAAATGATATTAGAGCATACTGGCCACCATCAAAAAAATCTGGCGCCATTTGATATCGATCATTTCTCTGGTAGCTGGGAAACAAAATCAAAAGGAAGATGTACAGATTTTAACCTAATGACCAAAGGAGGTATTGAAGGAAAAGTATCCATAATCGATTTAAAAAGTTACATAGAAGAACATATTGTTTTGGATGTCGGTCAGCATTTCTTCTATAATTACCACGAGCCAATAACCATAACTCATAGCGGTGTATTTCAAATAGCGAGTAAATCTCTGACCAGGATAAGCACTAAATCCAAGGCAAGTCAGATTACTATTGTTAGTAAGGCAGCGTGTAGTTTGGTTTGTGTTCAGATATAAAGAATAGTGGAGTGTTAGTGATAAAGTACTTACATCAAAAAGAGCAAAGCCGCTGAAAACTCATTAAATTTGTTACTCTATGAAATTGGTTTTGCCGCATAAATTATTTGTATTAAAAAAATTAGTATGTATGACTGGCTGTGTGGTAGTTGGCCTTATGTTAGTTGCAATTAGTTCGTTTGGTCAGTCATTGAATAACATAGAAAGCAATAGCATAGAATTTAAAGAATCGGACTATCCAAATTATCAGATAGTGGGTGTATATAATCCAGAAACAGGGCAGACCGAGTGGAAACAAACTGATTACCCAAACTATACAATTGCAGGTGTATACAACCCAGACACCAAATCAATAGAATGGAAACAATCTGAATGGCCTCGATACGATATTTCTGGCGTTTACAATCCTATTTCAAAAATTATAGTCTGGAAACAATCCTCTGCAAAGAGATATACCATAAGCGGTGTTTATAACCCTGCAATCAAAGAAATTGAGTGGAAAGAGTCTCTCTGGCCTAATTATGAAATAATGGGAGTCTACAATGAAGCATTGAAGGTTGTAGAATGGAAACAATCGAGCTATCCGAGGTATGATGTGCACGGGGTGTATAATCCTGAAAAACAAAAAGTGGAGTGGAACGAAACCCAATACCCAAATTATGAATTAACTGGTGCTTACGACCCTGAATTGAAAAAAGTGGTTTGGAAAGAAGCTTCACAACCACATTATAGTATTGCAGTGGTAAGACTTGCGCAAGAGTAAGTTACTTCTCTTTGATTAAACAAACAATCAACGTTTCATGTCCCGTTATCTATTAGAATCATCCAGGCTTGGATTCCGGCTTTGGTCTGATCATGACCTAAATACGCTTGCAAAGTTGAATGCCGATGCTCAAGTAATGCGATATTTTCCTTCTACAGTATCCAAATCCGATACATCTAAATGGATGAAAAAGCAGAATCAAGATTTTGATAAGTACGGCTATTGCTATTACGCTGTAGACCTACTCGAAACCAACGAACTAATAGGTTTTATAGGTTTATCCTACAAAGAGCTGGAAACCAGTTTTGCTCCTTGCACCGATATTGGTTGGAGGTTAGCAACAAAGTTTCAAGGGATGGGACTGGCGACAGAAGGAGCAAAAAAATGCCTGGAATATGGATTTCAAACCCTCCAATTAAAAGAAATTGTAGCCATGGCTCCTCAAATAAATGAACCTTCCATTAAGGTGATGCAGAAGATTGGAATGGAATTTAGTGGCTATTTTGAGCATCCAGCCCTTGAAAATTATACTGATATTAAACTATGCGTGCTGTACACAATAAACAAAGAAAGCCCTTGACTGGGCAGTCAAGGGCTTTCAATTAATCAATCAAACCACTCATGTATTTTGAAATACATAACAATAACCCACCAACTATTAAATTGTTTTCGAATGGCTCAAAAAAGAAAAATATCCTTTAATTCGTAAACATGTCTGAAAACATAAGCTGGCGAAATATTCAAGAAGGAGATCAATTTGCCTTCAAGACTTTGTTTCAGTCAACTTATAAAAAATTGGTTCTCACCTCAATCTACTATGTAGAAAATACTGAAGAGGCCGAAGATATTGTTCAAAATGTTTTTTTAAACCTATGGAACAAACGTAATAAGCTAACTATTGAAGGTGAACTAATTGCTTACCTCACAACTGCAGTTCGAAATCAGAGTTTAAACGTTTTAGAAAAGCGAAAAACGAAAAAAAAATATCAAGAGTATCTATCTTTTAATTCCATTGACACCAATCAATATTTATCCGACCCATTTTTTCTAGAGAAATTACAGAACGCCATTGAGCGACTCCCTGAAAAATGCCGTCTTGTTTTTATCAAAAACAGACTAGAAGGCATGAAAAACAAGGAAATAGCTGAAGAATTAAGCATTTCGATTAAGACCGTGGAAAATCAAATCGGTAAGGCATTGCATTTAATGAGGGATGCATTGAGGGACTACCTTCCACTCATAGCCATGGCAGCTTTCATAAAATAACTACTACTGAATAGGGGTAAATAGCCTGTTGCCTGTCTAATAATTAAAGGCGACAAATTATGCTACCCATAGAAGAACTAATTATTAAGTACATTGAGAATGAATGTACTGTTGTAGAGAAACATCAGGTTGAAGATTGGATTAATCAGTCTGATGAGAACAGACAAAAATTTGATGAATTAAGAACCATTTGGCTTAGTGCTAAGGTTAACTCAACTGATGAAGAAACTGCTTGGAATACTATTGAAAAGCAAATTATCTCAACCACAAGGCCTGCTTTTTCTTTCTATAAAATTGCGGCCTCAATTCTTTTAATAGCTACTATTGGGCTATCATATATTTATTTTAATACGGATAGCCAAAATTATTTTCCTACCATATCAAGCACAGTAATCCGTTCAGAGTCAGACAAAAAAGAGGTAGTACTTCCTGACGGGTCTCAGGTTACACTAAATAAAAACTCCTCCATTAAATATAATGGTGATTTTCAATCCTCAAGGAAAATCAAATTGACAGGTGAAGCATTTTTTGATGTTGTTCGGGATGAAAGCCACCCCTTTATCATTACCACAGAAACAATCAATGTGAAAGTGCTGGGAACTTCATTTGATATAAAAGCTAAGCCAGGAAAAAAAGCATCTGTGCATGTAAAAAGCGGGGTTGTGCAGGTCAACAATATTATTGACCGAGATAGTATACAGGTGGTTAAAAATGAACAGGTAGTGGTTTCAGATAATCATCTGGTAAAAGCCAACATGACAAATGAAAATGCCTTCGCATGGAAGACAGGGATTATCACTTTCAATAATGATCAGTTTAGTGAGGTTGTGAGCACGCTTGAAGAAGTTTATGATATCGAAATTGAGCTAGCCAATCCCAGATTAAGTCAATGTGTGCTTACTGCAAAATTTGAGAACAAGTCCATTAAAGAAGTAATGACGCTTCTAAAGGAAATCTACCGATTTAATGTGTCATACAAAAACGCTAAAATAATTGTTAATGGAAATTCCTGTTAAAATGAGGATACTGATAATAATTCTGATTGGGATTCTCCCTCTATGCGTATCTGCTCAAAATGAGAGTAATATTCGTACGTTAGAAAATGTTACACTCACAGCAGCAATTAAAGAAATAAGTAAGAGCTATCAAGTGGATTTTTCTTACAATCCAAAAATTCTCCCACAAACCAATATATCAAGCATTCAAATTGGTGGCAAACCGATTGAAGTTGTATTAAATCAGCTTTTAAATCCACGACAACTTAAATTCAAAATTGAAAACAATACCGTTCTCATCTATGCCAGTGAAGTAAAAACTGCCAAAAGTTACCGGTTTATTAAGGGTACAGTTGTGGATAAAAATACAAAAGAACCCATTCCAGGAGTAAATGTATTCATCTCAAATACTTTCAATGGCGCATCAACAGATATTAATGGCAAATTTGCATTCCAGGCACTTGTAGAAGATAATTTTGAACTCGTTGCTTCCCACGTAAGTTATCACCCCTATTTGATTTATTTAAAGTCAATATCAAATCTTAATAAAATTGAAATTGAGTTAAAAGAGAATGTGAGTGAGTTAAATGAGGTTGTGGTCACATTTTCGAATAAAGAATGGGAGGAACAACTTAAAATATTCACAAAAGAATTTATAGGCACCACTCGTAATGCTGCTAAATGTAAAATACTTAACCCTGAAGTTATCAACTTCGATTTTGATGAAGAAACAAATAGCTTAACAGCTTCAGCCAATGAATTGATTGTTGTTGAGAATGAATCTTTGGGGTACCAGGTGAGTCATTTGTTAGTGCTTTTTGAGTACAAAAACGATCAGGTAAAGTACGTAACCAAACCTAAGTATGATTATTTGGAACATAAGAATAGAATACAAGAGCGAAGGTGGGAAAGAAAAAGAGATGAAGCATACAAAGGTTCTTTAGATCATTTTATCCATTCTCTGGCTAACAATAAACTAAAAGAGGATGGGTTTGAAATATCTTTGGTTAACACGTTAGAACCAGATCGATTAAGACTCCCACTTCGGAAAAGGAAATTAATAGTCGATTATGACAGCATAAAAATCTTGGAGTTTGATAACTATCTGGAAGTAAGATATAAGGAATGGGAGGAAAGTAGTTATCGCAATCATATTGACAGAGAGTTTAGGCATATTGTTAAATCCAGCTATCAACGTGAAAATGCTATCACTAGGCCCCAAACATCCATCCTTGAAATAAACTCTCGCTTAGGATATGTAGTGATTAAAGATAATAAGGTTTTAGATCCGACATCATTAATTCAACATGGTTATTGGGGCTGGAAAAGGTCAGCCGATATCTTACCACTAAACTACGAACCTAATGATTAAGCGAATACTAATTCTGTTCCAGCTTATTTTAACAGTAGCATCAGCTGCTAGTAGTCAAGATGTGACCTCTTATATTGACAATATAATTGACTCGATTGAAGAGTACAATAGTGCTTATTATGAAAATATCTATGCTCACACAAATAAAGAGATATATCAGCCCGGTGAACCTTTCTGGTTTAAGGCGTATGTGACAGGCGTATCAAATGGTGCTTCTAAATCATCCACTTTATATGTTCAGTTATTCGATTCTTTAAAAAACTTAATTCATATAAAGAGATATAAAATCGAACAGGGAATTGCTGCTGGGACTTTTGAATCGAAATCAGATTTGAATACTGGAGCATATTATCTTGTGTTTTCAACATTAAAATCTAAAAAAAATAACAATGCTTTTATTAAACCTTTGGCTATCAACAATTTTAAATCACCACGAAATATTCGGTTTGATAAATTCGAAAAGCCTGTAGTACTAAAAAATTTGTCAATAGTATCAAAGAATGACTCATTGTTCATCAATTATCAAACTGAAAGTGATCCATTTTATAGTATAATTCTACAGGTAAATGGAGAATTATTATGGGCGAGTAGCTTCATTGGTACGCGCAAAATTTCAATCCCTCATGACATTTTGCCGAAAGGTGTAGCAACAATTTTCTGCTTCGATAGAAACAATCAGTTGTTAGAAAGCTTATCGCATCCTATAAAGTTAAATGATATATCCAGTGTATTCTCTGAGGAAGAAGTTGATATAGTTGAAAATCAGGTAACTCACAAGGTCGCTTTGTCAGACGAAAATGGTAATCCATTAAGAGGTAATTTATCTGCAGCTGTATACATTAAGGAACTAAATCCATATCGCAATGAGAATGCTGATATAGCAAGTTATTCATACAATAGAAATGAAATCTATCTCAACTTAACAGACGAAAACCTTAAGTCAGAAAACGTTGAAGACAAATTTATCATTTCGGGTAAAGTTGAATCTCCTCCCAGAAAAATGGAAAATATAATAGTTTCAGCCGTTGACATAAATGCGGGAAAATTTTACGAATCAGACATTGAGGATAGTGGAATATTTTCAATTGAAATTGATAGCACTGATTATGAATATGAATTTGTGGTAGCTGCTAATTATAAAGGCAAACCCATGGATATTGTACTTTATGATACAGTTAAGTATGATTTTTTTCCACCTCAATTTAATTACCAAATTAATAAAGAGCCTATTCTAGTCGATGAGGATGATTCTGAAAAACAGTTGAATGAAATTAAAGATTATCTTGATCATCAGGTTCTTCCTGAAATAGTAGTGTCTGCATCCCGGGTAACAACAGAAAAGAAAGATACTGTAAACAACACTAAGCTTTTTAGCTACTTAAACAATGTTAAGGTAGAGGAGATCACTAAAGACCGGATTAATATAGTTCCGGGTGACGACCTCCTCACCGTTTTAAGAAATTTTACAAGTTTTGCTTTGGTGAAGGAAACGGCCAATGGACGAGAGGTCTTTTTTAGTAAGTCTTTTATAAGTATTCAATTTCCGCCACCAGTACTATTCGTTGTGAATGGTTACCCCAGAGGTACCAATCTTGTACTTTTAAATGATATAAATCTAAATCTCATCAAAAGCATCAGAGTCATTAAGAATTTAAGTGCTGTGGTGCAATTTGGCGCTGAAGCTAGAGGTGGCGTAATTCTTATCGATACAGAAGATTTTATTACTGACACTCAATTAACCTATAATGATGATATTGAAAGTAAAGTAGAAATTACAAGTTACTATTCTGAAAATGAACCATTTACACCTTCCGGAAATTTAGAGTCTTGCATCTTATGGGATGATAATATTCAGCCTAATGAGAATGGCGAGTTCATGTTAAGTTTTAAAAAGCCAGAAATTAAAGGAACTCTCGTTTTGAAGATAGAGGGCATTGATTCTAACTCCAGTTTTGTCTCATTCGAAAAGGAAATTAATCTACGGGGATTATAAATATTGTGTTTGTATGATAAGGAAAAGTGTATTGATTATTCTGATTTTCCTGGTACAAATTTCAGCGATAAGCTGTAAACTATATAGTCAATCCCATAATATTCATGATAATACGCTCATTGATAAAATTGAAAACTTTAATCAGAGGTATTATGAAAATATCTATGCTCACACCAATAAAGAGATATATCAACCCGGGGAATCTTTCTGGTGTAAGGCGTATGTGACAGGCGTATCCAATAGTGCTTCTACATCATCCACTTTATATGTTCAGTTATTCGATTCTTTAAAAAACTTAATTCATGTAAAGAGATATAAAATCGAACAGGGAATTGCAGCTGGGACTTTTGAAACAAAGTCCGATTTGAATTCAGGAGCGTATTATCTAGTGTTTTCAACATTGAAATCTAAAAGAAATAACAATGCCTTTATTAAGCCTCTCGCTGTCAACAATTTTAAATCACCAAGAAATATAAGGTTTGATAATTTCGACAGGCCTACAACACCACAAAATCTGGCAATAGAATCGA
>NZ_JAVJUY010000295.1:0-8184 GCF_040220315.1 Fulvivirga sp. | reverse complement strand
AGAAACAATCCAATAGAATACCGATTTGCTGCAAAGAAAGATGATTTTATCGAACAGCTTAACAATGTGGCAATTATGGAATATAAGGAGCAATCTTACGCTATGGCTATTAATGATTTTAAAGTGCTAGCCGATTTTCAGAGCCCAGTGAGAATTGCTAACTGGAAAATGATGGCTGAATGTTATTTAAAGCTCGGAAATTTACAAAATGCAGCACATATATATGAATACGTGTTAGAAAGGGATACCGAGGATTTACAATTAACGTTACAACTTGCAGAGCTTTATCATCAAATTGGCGACACAAAAAAAGAATTAGATTACTACAATGAGGCTCGGTATTTATTTAAAAAATTTCAGGAAAGTGCTTACGGTGCGGCTTTTGAGTTTATTATAGACCCAAAAGAAATGCCTGAAACCAATTATAATATGTTTAAAGCCCGTGCTTACCTTCAAATGGAATATGGAGATATGGAAGAAGTAATTAAGGATTGCAATTGGGGTATTTTTCTGCGTCCAGAAAGATCTGAGCTTTATTATTTAAGGGCACGTGCTAGAAAAAATCTCAACCAGCCAAACAGAGCTTGCAATGATCTTAAACGAGCAATCGAAAGAGGTTTTTCTAAGAATAGTATAAAAATTGATTTAGATTGCGACTATTTATAAATTAATTTTGTTAATTGTAATACGCCAGCAACACTCTAATAGCATGGATCTAGCCAAAGAAGAACTTCAATCAATTAAACTCAGTTTTTTTAACATTCTAGCCTTATTTCTTAGTCAGGAGAAAATTCAGAGCAAGTATGTAGCGTGCTTATTAAAGTGGAGTGCACAACTCCACCTTTCTCAAAAAGATTTACACAGAATAGAAGGTGAGTTTGATAAAATGCAATTTACCATGCTCGACAGCAGGGTAGAAAAAATGGAGGCGATATATCATTTAGTGCACATGATCTATCTTGATAACATTGTGGAAGATATTGAACTGGAAGTAGCAGCTGTTTACGCTGAAAAGCTTGGCTTTAAACCAGAAATTGTTGGTGAACTTTTTAAAGCGATAGCAACAGCTGCTTTCGATGGAAGTAATCCAGCAGCAGTGAAGCAAAATGTAAAAGAGTTTCTTAAGCTACATGATGTAGATTAATTTGAGGGCATCACTATCCACAATATCAAATAGATTAATATCGGTGACCCTACTCCTACTAAAGTTAAGATCACAAAAAGTATTCTTACAATTACTGGATCCCAACCAAAATATTTTCCAATGCCAGCACAAACTCCTGCCAGCACAGCATTATTTTTAACTCTATGAAGATTACGCGCGCTCATTTAATTCATTTTTAATTAATTATAATTCCTAATATAATAAAATCTCCAGTATTGGCAGTAATTATGAATCTTGCTATATTTAAAATCGATAAAATTCCTGTTTATTTTTTAGTGAAGTAGATTTAGCGTGAAGATATTTATTTTTTATACATATTTACTTTTATCGATACTATTAACCCAGGTATCGTGCAAATCTACAAATGGTAGGCCCAACTATTCCAATTACAAAAGTTCACGTCAAGATTTTTTTAAAAAACGATATTCAAAGAATTTCATAAAAGCAGATGATCAATGTGACAGGCTACGAAAAAAGAAACTTAGACAAAAGAACCGAAGTGTAAAAGTTGCCAGTAGAAAGAAAAAGAAGAAAAAGCAGGTTTACCTAGCGGAAGTAGACCCAAACGACACGCCAACGGCCAAACCTGCACCAAAACCAAAACCGAAGCCTCAGCCTAAAGTGGAACCTGAAAATAAAACTCCTGATATTGAAACCATGAGTATCGATGAGAAACATAAAATTGAGGATGAGGTTTTAATAAAAAACAAGCTTCCTGCACCAACTTCTGAAAAACATGAGCAAATTAGAAAAGAAGTTGAAAAGCATTTGGAAAATTTCGATCAAGAGAAGCCACTTAAACTAGAACCCCTATATTTCATTACTGGGCAGGATGAGTTTGCTTTTGTAGATATGGAGCCATTTCTAATAGCAGTGGAATATGCACTACAAGGCAAACACATTTTGATAGAAGGCCATACCGACCATGTGGGCGATTTTAAGGCCAACGTAGCCCTATCAATAAAGCGGGTAGAGAAAATCCGAGAGTTAATGGTACAAATGGGGGTACATGATGATCATATATCTGTGGTTGGTTATGGAGAAGAACACTCATCGGAAGCAAAAGCTGCCGAAAAAAAACAGGAAGAACGAAGAGTAGATTTTACAGTATTTTAAATCGGATTCTAATCTTAATTTAGTGGCATGAATTTCAGCCACAATACCTTTCTAAAACATCTTGCACAAACAACACATTCGCCTTTTCTTTTAGACATTGAAAAGGCTGAAGGGGTTTATTTATATGCTCCTGATGGTAAAAAGTATATTGATCTAATTTCTGGTATTGGTGTAAGTAACATAGGCCATCGTCATCCAAAAGTAATACAAGCCATTAAAGAACAGGTTGATAAGCATTTACATGTTATGGTTTATGGTGAATATGTACAATCTGCACCTAATATGTTGGCTGAGGCTTTAGTTGAATTGCTACCTGAAAACCTAAACTGCTGCTATTTTACTAATAGTGGTACAGAGGCAAATGAAGGTGCGTTAAAGCTGGCAAAAAGATATACGGGTCGCACAGAAATAATTTCATTTAGAGGTGCCTATCATGGTAGTACACATGGTTCATTGAGTGTATCAGGTAATGAAGTAAAAAAAGCAGCTTTCAGGCCACTTTTACCAGATGTGAAATTCTTAACCTTCAATACTATTGAACAGTTGGAAAACATTACAGAAAAAACAGCCTGTGTAATTATTGAACCTATACAAGGCGATGCAGGCGTAAGAATTGCTACACAAGAATTTTTAGAAGCGCTAAGGAAGCGTTGTACAGAGAAGGGCGCATTACTCATTTTTGATGAGATACAAACTGGAATCGGAAGAACGGGTAAAATGTTTGCCTTTGAACATTATGGAGTTGTTCCTGATATACTAACATCAGCAAAAGCATTAGGTGGTGGGCTGCCCATAGGCACATTTATTTCCTCTTACGAAATCATGAACTCGCTTACGCATGATCCTATGCTTGGGCATATTACTACTTTTGGGGGTAACCCGGTGTGTTGCGCTTCTGCATTAGCAAGCCTTGAAGTTATTGAAGAGGAAAAGCTGCTATCAACAGTTGAACAAAAAGGGCTTCTGTTTGAACAATTGTTGCATCATCCCAGGGTTAAAGAAATAAGAAGAAAAGGACTACTTTTTGCATTTGAGTTTGAAACAACAGCAGAAGTAGCTCACATTGTCGAATATTGTTTAACACGGGGTGTAATTTGTTTTTGGTTTCTAAGCTGCCCAAATAGTTTTAGAATTGCACCACCACTGACAATTACCAAGTCAGAAATAATTAATAGTTGTGCTATAATTAAAGAGGCCTTTGATTCTCTGAAATAGCTTCTCAATTGCTTTACAATAGCTAAATTAAATACAGCAAAATTATCAAACCAGATCCAAAACGTTTTCAGGTGGCCGACCTAATACGGCCCTACTTCCTGCCACTACTATCGGCCGTTCAATTAAAATTGGATTATCAACCATAACCTTAATCCACTCATCATCTGACAAATTCTTGCCTTTATATTTTTCTTTGTAAACAGTTTCTCCCTTTCTCAAAAGCTCTTCAGGTTTAATATTGAGTTTGCCAATAATTGTCTTCAACTCTTCAAAAGAAGGTGGCGTTTTCAAATACTCAATAATGTTGCTTTCAACGCCTTTTTCTTCGAGAATCTTAAGCGTATTCCTACTCTTGCCACATCTTGGGTTATGGTAAATTGTTGCCTTAGCCATTATTTTATCTTTTCAATAACCAAGTTATGATTTGTATAAATGCAGATGTCTGCGGCTATATTCAGGCTTTCTCTTACTATCTGTTCTGCTGATAAATCTGGAGCATGCTTTTTTAATGCTAACGCAGCAGACTGTGCATACATAGATCCAGAGCCTATGGCTGCAATTTGATTATCTGGCTCGAGGACATCACCAGTCCCTGATATCACAAGTAGCTCATCTTTATCTGCAGATATGAGCATGGCCTCAAGCTTTCTTAAGTAACGATCCATTCTCCAATCTTTGGCCAATTCAATTGCCGCGCGCTTCATATTGCCACCATAAGCATTCAGTTTTTCGTCAAACCGTTCCAATAAAGTAAAAGCATCTGCTGTAGATCCTGCGAAACCTGTAACAATCTTACCATCTTGTAGCTTTCTAATCTTTTTCACATTGCTCTTTGCAACGTAATTTCCCATGGTAGCTTGTCCATCTGCACCAATGGCTACCTCTCCATTATGTATTACCGCTAAAACGGTTGTTGATTTTACTTTAGTCATTGTAATCCTCCAATTTGTCTAAGGCTATTTTGTATTCTTCTTGCAGTTTGAGTTCGTAAGCCCCTAACTCCTCTCCTATCTGCCACATTATTCTAAATGCATCCTTATATGTCGAGGATGAATTCATCTCTAAAAATCTATTCATTAATGTTTGGCGTAGCCTGTTATAATCATTTTGAGTATTATATACTTTTGCAATTACCTGTACCAGTTCAATATTCATTTCAGGAATTACATCACTAAATTTTGCCGTTTCATACATTGAATTGTCGGCTCTAATTCCACCTATGCCTTTCCAACCAGGAAAACGTTCCAAGAATGGTCGATCATATACTGGCTCTTTCCCTAGCTCTTCCGATACAGACTTTTCCAGGCTATCTAATGAATCGAAAAAAGGTCTTTTATGCGCTATGCTTCTTTCAATCATTTTCTGATTTGCGCTTATCTCAATTCTAATCTGTTCAATTGCAGCCTCAACTCTAGCAGAAGTTTTACGACTAGTATTCCATTCAGTAAGCAACATCCCAAGAAAAACACCGGCCATTACAATGAGTAATTGCGCCAGATTTTGAGACATTTTAAGTTTGAACGATTTTTTCTTATCTGCCATATTAATTGAAAAAAGCACGACCAGCGTGCTTTTTGTTAACTTGTCTTATACTAATATTCTAACCGGATCTTCCAATAACCCTTTAAGCGTTTTAAGGAATGCTGCTCCTAAGGCACCATCTACCACTCGATGGTCGCAGGATAAAGTAACTTTCATAACATTACCAGGCACTAACTGTCCATCTTTTACAACAGCTGTTTGCTTAATTCCTCCAACTGCCAGAATGCAAGAATCCGGTGGGTTTACAATTGCCGTGAATTCTTCAATTCCGAACATTCCAAGGTTTGAAATTGTAAAGGTATTCCCTTCCCAATCCGATGGTTGAAGTTGCTTATTCTGAGCTTTATTAGCCAAATCTTTTACTTCAGTAGAAATGTGAGACAAAGACTTATTATCTGCAAAACGAACTACCGGCACTAAAAGTCCTTCATCTACAGCCACTGCTACACCAATATGAATATGTTTATTGTACCTGATCTTATCGCCTAACCAGGATGAGTTAATTTTTGGATGTTGTCTTAGTGCAGCAGCCACCGCCTTAATTATTATGTCATTAAAGCTGATTTTTACAGGAGAAAAATCATTCATACCCTTTCTGGCTTCCATGGCTTTATCCATGTTAATTTCCATAGTAAGGTAGAAATGAGGTGCGGTAAACTTGCTCTCAGCCAATCGCTTGGCGATTGTTTTTCTCATTTGAGAAACATTTACTTCCTCATAAGATTCCTCGCCTACTACTGCAGGTATTGAGATTTGCTGGCCATCTCCTGAAGTTGCTGGTTGTGCCGATGGTTTATAATCTTCAACATCACGCTTTACGATTCTACCATGATCACCAGAGCCTGGTATTTTTGAAATATCATAGCCCATCTCATCAGCCATTTTTTTGGCTAATGGAGAAGCTTTAATTCTACCATTTGAGCTGGCATTGGATTCACTTGATTTTTTCTGTTCTGCCTGGGGAGTTGACGATTTAGATTCAGCAGTTACTGCTTTTTCTTCTTTCTTAGGCTCATCTTTCTTCTCCTTCTTATCTGAAGATTTCGTTTTATGTGCTTTAAGAAGCTTCTCATAGTCCGCCCCTTTTTCTCCAACAATAGCAATTACACCGTCAACAGGCACTGATTCGCCCTCTTTGATGCCAATGTAAAGTAGCGTGCCGTCTTCATAAGCCTCCAGCTCCATAGTTGCCTTGTCAGTCTCAACTTCGGCCAGAATATCACCAGAGCTTACTTTATCACCTTCTTTTTTCAACCATGAAGCGATAGTACCTTCTGTCATGGTATCGCTCATTTTAGGCATCGTAATGAGCGAAGCTTTTACATCAGAGGCATCAATTTCTTCGCTAGTATCATCGGAGCGATCAGACTCTTTCTCCTCCTCTTTTGTTTCTTCTGAAGAACCACCATCATTGGATGCTTCTTTTAGTAAGTCAGAAATATCTTCCCCTTTCTTGCCTATAATAGCAATTACACCATTAACAGGAACCGCCTCTTTTTCTTTAATTCCAATATGCAGGAGCACACCGTCTTCGTAAGACTCCAGCTCCATAGTAGCTTTATCTGTTTCAACTTCTGCAAGTATATCTCCCGACTTTACCGTATCCCCTTCCTTCACTAACCATGAGGCAATTACACCTTCTTCCATGGTATCACTCATCTTGGGCATTCTTATTACTTCGGCCATAGTATCTTTTCTAATTTAAGCAGTCAAAAATAGATGTTAATAAGAGTTTATTCAAAATAACACGCTGATAAATTAAAGGTTAACACCAGCAAAAATTATTTCGATGGAAGAACCACCTTCATTCCATGCATTTCTTTCTGTAGTTACCCATCTAACACCTACTTCTAGATCCAATGGAAAGCGCATTAAATTAAGGTCAAAGGTTAATTCTGTACCGTAGGATAAGTATTGGCTATCAGTATTGAAATTTCCTACTGAGTCATTTTCTCTAAACCCTAGAGTTGGTTCTGTTGTAAAAACAGTTTGAATTACATTATCATTACCAAAATCAAAGAATGAATTAAGACGAATTCTCTTAACGTTAATTACAGGACCAATTGAAAAATCAGGATAGCCAATTGGAAATTCATAGTTTGTGATAAATGATGTAAAGCTTTCCTCATTTGGATAAGCATAACCCCTAGGTTTGAAAATCACGTTCTGAAAAGAATAAAGATTAATATCATCATTTATTTCTCTTTTTTGATAACCAAATCTAAAATTCAGAGAATGTGATTTGAAGAGATTCTTATTTATTAAATAAATAGGGCTCGGAAAGTAGAAAGCAGCACGAAATCCTGTAAGTGAACCGTTAAAATCGCCAGAAATAGTATTAAACTGCTCAAATACAAATATTTGGCCCCATAAGCTTTCAAAATTCCTTGGACTTCTTTTTAATAAATTAGAATAGCGCACAGAAAAATTATTAAAAATCATTTCTCCATTGTCCAACTCCCTCGTATCAACTTGGTATCCTCTAAAAATGATTGTGTCGTTTGGATTAACACTCCTATCGATGATTTGGTAATCGTCAAAACTGTCTCTTCCTCCTAAAGTACCTGATCTTCTTTCAAATTTTGAGATCTCTCGAATTCCAATTGCGTTAGAGAATGTAAGAGACTCAAAAAACTTACTATTCGTAAGATTTAAAGGAATTGATAATCCAACATTCGTAGTTTTCTCCACCCACTCATAGGTAGATGTTCTTCTATTTCCGAAGTCATACTGCAAATCAATGACAGGAAACCAGCCTTGGTAGCTGATTTTTGCACTTGTAAAACCTGTTTGATCGACTGCATCATAGGTATAGCCAACAGAAGCCCTTGTTGAACTTAAAACATCTCGAGAAAATAAGCCGGCCTGAATAGTGTTAGCACCGGTATTTAAAAATGGGCCCCAGCTATGTATATTAAACATATGACCTATTTTCGAATAATTCTTTGAAGCATGTTTTTTATCAGGTACCTGATCCAAAATATGTTCATGGCCTTCTTGCTCGATAATTGGTTCTAAAATATCTACGTTTCTATCTTCAACCTCACTTAAAGGAGTCCAGCTAGATGGATTAAACTCAATTTCCACTGTATTTAATCCATAAAGAGAATGATTGCTATAGACAATCGAATTATCGGTTAAATCAG
>NZ_JAVJUY010000294.1:0-8360 GCF_040220315.1 Fulvivirga sp. | reverse complement strand
CCACTCCCACTGTTCCTTTGACCACGACCTCCTTTATCAATCTGAACCTCACCCTCCTCAACTACCCAGGTCACCCTAAAGCTCATCATCCTCCACGGTTCTGTCATTCGCTCAAAAAGTTTGGCTTTTTGATACTTTGTGTTTTTCTTAAGAACCACTTCAACCGTTTCGTAAACCTCATCTACGGCCTGGTGAAACTCTGGTTCATTTGGATTTCTATCGAATATAGATTGTAACAAATTGGACATACAACTAAAATTTTTTACTAAATATAGTTAGAAATATAGGATTGCAAACGTTTTAAATCCCAAATCTCAAAGCTTCTCTTTAAGATATTTTGCAGTATAATTATCAGAAAGCTTAGCCATTTCCTCAGGTGTTCCTTCAAAAGTAACATTACCGCCATTTTCTCCCCCTTCTGGCCCTAAGTCAATTACCCAATCAGCAGATTTTATTACCTCCATGTTATGTTCAATCACAATCACTGAATTTCCCTGTTCAACAAGCGCATTCATTGATGTGAGTAACTTAGAAATGTCATGAAAATGAAGCCCTGTAGTAGGTTCATCGAAAATAAATAGAATATGCTCTTTTTTGTCTCTTGAATGCTTGCCTAAGAAAAAGGCCAACTTCACTCGTTGAGCCTCACCTCCACTTAAACTATTTGAGGATTGCCCTAAACCTATATAACCCAACCCCACATCAAAAAGAGGTTGAAGTTTATTTACAATCGGATTTTTATCGGCAAAGAACTCAAGGCTCTCTTCTACAGTAAGGTCTAAAATATCTGCAATGTTTTTCCCCTGATACTCAACGTCCAGCACTTCTTGTTTAAACCTTTTGCCTTTGCAACTTTCACAGGTCAGAAAGATATCTGCCATGAACTGCATCTCAATTTTTACAACTCCTTCCCCCTGACAAGTCTCGCAACGGCCACCATCCACATTAAATGAAAAGTGTGAAGGCTTGTAGCCACGTTGCTTAGAAAGTGGTAAATCAGCAAATAACTGACGAATTGTATCGTAGGCTTTTACGTAGGTTACCGGGTTAGAACGAGAAGATTTGCCAATAGGGTTCTGATCTACAAATTCAATTTGTGTTACCCTTTCATAATCGCCTTCCAGCTTATCAAACTTGCCTGTGGACTCTGAAACTGTTCCAAGAATTTTACCCACTGATGGATACAAAATCTTCTTAATTAAAGTGGTCTTTCCAGAGCCACTTACGCCCGTGACAGTGGTAAGTACCCCCAGCGGAAACCTTACATTGATATTTTTAAGGTTATTTTCATTTGCTCCTTTTATTCTTATAGCATCCTTCCATTTTCTGCGAGATTTTGGTACTTTAATTTGATCTCTGCCAGTTAAAAAGTCAGATGTATAGCCGATGCCCGTATCTAACTGCTTCAAATTTCCCTGAAATACCAATTCCCCGCCATGTATTCCGGCATCAGGGCCAATATCAATGATTTGATCTGCAGAGCGCATCACGTCTTCCTCGTGCTCTACAACAATAACCGTATTACCTAAATCGCGAAGTGTTTTTAATACTCCCACTAATCGTTCCGTATCTCTTGGATGAAGCCCTATGCTTGGTTCATCTAAAATATACATGGAGCCTACTAAGGCACTTCCTAAGGATGTAGCGAGTTTTATCCGCTGAAATTCACCTCCGGAGAGCGTGGAGGTCATTCTATTAAGGGTTAAATATCCGAGCCCTACTTTTTGTATAAACTCAAGGCGATATCTGATTTCTTTCAGCAGTCTTTTAGATACCTTAAAACTATGTTCATCTAGTTTTAGATTGGCAAAAAATTCAGCCGAGCGATCAATGGGAAGTAATACCAAATCAGTTATTGATTTGCCATCAATTTTAACATAACTGGCATCTTTCCTCAGCCTTGTGCCTCTACAGTCTGGGCAAACAGTTCTGCCTTTATACCTTGACAGGAGTACACGGTATTGAATTTTATGTGTCTTAGATTCTAAGTGTTTAAAGAACGCATTAAGGCCTTTGAAATATTTATTTCCGGTCCATAATACCTCTTTTTCAGCATTTGTTAGCTCATGATATGATCTGTGTATCGGGAAGTCAAACTGAATCCCATCTTTAAGTAGAGGAACGAGCCATTTTTTCATCGTCTCACTGCGCCAAGGCGCAATGGCACCTTCATAAACCGAAAGGCTTTTGTCAGGAATAACCAGATCTCGATCAATACCTAAAACATTGCCAAATCCTTCACAAGTGCGGCAAGCGCCATAGGGGTTATTAAAGCTGAAAAAATTAACTGATGGCTCTTCAAATTTAATTCCATCTTCTTCAAACCGATCGGAAAAGCTACGAACTTCTTTACCAACTATATGTACGATACAGTCACCAATTCCTTCAAAAAACGCAGTTTGAACTGAATCTGATAGTCGAAATGTAGTGTCTTCATCATCAGGATTAACAACGGCCCTGTCAATTAGAATTTCAACTTGATCAGTCTTTTTTATCTTTTCTTTGGATTCGATAAAGTCCTCAATAAAAACTGCTTCTTCATTAATAAGAATTCTAGTGTAACCTTTACTTAAAAGAATTTGTAATTCTTTTTCGGCAGAACGATCATTATGCGGCTTTAAAGGACAGGCCACCATTACTTTCGTGCCCTCAGAGTGGGAATTAATGTAGTTAACCACATCAGAAACTGAGTCTTTTGAAACCTCTTTCCCACTGACTGGAGAATAAGTCTTGCCGATTCTTGCAAATAAAAGCTTCAAGTAATCGAATATTTCTGTCGTGGTACCCACGGTAGACCTTGGGTTCCGGGTATTCACTTTTTGTTCAATAGCAATTGCCGGAGATACGCCTTTGATGTAATCCACTTCCGGTTTTTCCATCCTTCCAAGAAATTGCCTGGCATAAGAGCTTAGACTTTCTACGTACATTCTTTGACCTTCCGCAAAAAGTGTGTCGAATGCTAATGAAGATTTGCCAGAACCTGATAAGCCTGTAATTACTACAAGCTTATTTCTAGGGATTGCAAGGCTAATATTTTTTAAGTTATTTACCCTCGCACCCTTAACAATTATAAATTCTTTTGGGTCGAGGGACTCTAAATTAGTAGGTAGGGTTGCTGTTTTTGCCATAGAATCCTGCAAAGATACACGACAATTTTGCGTTTTACTATGATGGATTAATCATCGTCAAAATCCTCGTCATATGACTGGTTACTAATGTTTTCATCATCATCTCCCATGTCATTCTCTTCTTCATCAATATCATATTCGCCATCACTATTTTTGGTAACTGCAATCTTAACCAAATACATGGTGTCAGATGTTTCCAGCGGCACAACAAAAAACGGCTCTTTTTTTGCGTTTTGTAACCTCATAAGGTGGCCTTCAAACCCATCAGGGTAATTTTTTTTGAGCAATGCCTTAAGATCAGAATCCAAATTTTCAAGGCTTTTTATAACTCTTTTCTTTTCCATTAAATCAGATTATCGAAAGTGTTTTTAAATGTTTTAAAGTTTTGTTTAGTTAAAATTTTAAGCGCCAATGTATAAAATAAAGCGACTATTACACGCAATATTTTCGAATAAGTTTTAATGAAGCGAATTATTTTTTAAATCAAAAATAATTTCAAAATGTTTTGCATGTTCGATTTATATTTTTTTACATTTGAGACCTTGTGTTAAATTTTTTTTCATTTAAACCCCTGGGAGCAACAATATGATATAGACCTCTACGTTAACTAAATTGTAAACCTTAATGGAGAATTATAAGATCAGTGATAGTCAGTTGGTATCACTTTACAAGAACGGTAGCGAAGAGGCTTTCGAAGAGTTGCTAAAAAGGCACAAATCGCGGGTTTTTACCACCATTTTTTTAATTGTAAAGGATAAATATGTAGCCGAGGATCTGCTACAGGAGGTATTTATCAAAGCTATTCGCACGATCAAAGGGGGTCGGTATAACGAAGAGGGTAAATTTTTGCCATGGATTCTGAGAATAGCTCATAATCTGGCAATTGATAACTTTAGAAAAGATAAGCGCTATCCCACAATTGTGATGGAAGATGGTAGCCCGGTGTTTAATACGATGGAGTTTGCTGAAGGGTCATTCGAATCGGCCCAAATAAGAAAGGAAACTCATGTGAAATTAAGGGAGCTAATTAACGAGCTGCCTGAAGCACAAAAAGAAGTGTTGGTGATGAGGCACTATATGGACATGAGTTTTCAGGACATAGCCGAATCAACGGGGGTAAGTATTAACACGGCATTAGGCAGAATGAGATACGCGCTGATTAATCTCAGGAAAAAAATGAAACAATATAATATTGCCTATGATCAGAACTTTTACCCAAGATGATTTAATCAGGTACGCATATCACGAAACAACAGAAGAAGAGAATAGTGAGATAGAAAAGGCATTGCTTTGTGATTCTGAGCTTGAAGCTCGATTCAAAGAAATTAGTGTTGTTAAACAACGTTTAGACACAGTTCTTGAGTCTCCTTCAAGCAAAGCAACCAATAATATTCTCAATTATTCAAAATCTCTAAATTTGCTTTCCAACAAATAGGAAATGCAAAGAAAAGAGCGCTACGAACATTTAATAGAATATTTTAACGAGCACCAACCTGAGGCTGAAACGGAGTTGCACTACAACAATCCGTACGAGCTTTTAGTGGCTGTAATTCTGAGTGCCCAGTGCACTGATAAAAGAATTAATGCAGTTACTCCTGCTTTATTTGAAAAGTTTCCAACGGCAGAGCATCTGGCTGCCAGTCATTTTGAGGAGGTTTTCCCTCTTATCAGATCAGTATCTTATCCTAACAATAAATCGAAGCATTTAATTGGCATGGCGAAAATGCTTACAGAAGAATTTGATTCTACGGTACCTTCAGATATTAATGACTTGCAGAAGCTGCCCGGTGTTGGTAGAAAAACTGCCAATGTAATAGCTTCTGTTATTTATAATCAGCCTGCCATGGCGGTAGATACTCATGTATTTAGGGTTTCGAAGAGGTTAGGTCTTGTAAATCAGAATGCTAAAACTCCTTTGGAGGTAGAAAAACAATTAGTTAAACATATTCCAAAAGAGTTTATACCTAAAGCACATCATTGGTTAATTCTACATGGGAGGTATACTTGCCTGGCCAGAAAACCAAAGTGTATGGATTGTAAAATCAGCCAGTATTGTAAGTATTTTGAGAAGAATTTTGGGACAAGTGCATGAAAATTTGCCTAATTCATCAATATTTTAAAACGCCTGAAACTGGTGGGGCCATACGTTCCTATTATATTGCTAATCATTTAAAAAGTAAAGGACATACCGTTACGGTAATTACTGCGAGGAATAATCGGGCTTACTCAGTTGATAAATCTTTAGGTTATGATGTTCATTACCTGCCGGTATATTATGAAAACCATTTGAGCTTTTTAAGTAGAATACATGCATTTTTCATTTTTGTTTGGAAAGCGAATCGGTTAATCAAAAATCTCCAACCATTCGATTTAAACTATGTAATCACCACTCCACTAACCACTGGCTTTATCGCTACCAGGGCACTTAAAAGGTTTGGTACCCCATATATTTTCGAAGTGGGGGATTTATGGCCCGAAGCACCAATACAATTAGGTGTAATTAATAACCCATTACTTAAATGGATCACGCGAAAATGGGAACTGTCTTTTTATTCGAAGGCGCAATCTATTGTTGCGTTGTCACCAGACATTAAAAACTACATTCAATCTAACTGCCCAAATTGTACTATTGATGTAATTACAAATTTTGCAGACATTGATTTATTTAAAAATGCCGAAGCAAATAAGTCATTGTCACATCTGGAAAACAAATTTGTTATTTCTTACCTGGGTACAGTTGGGTTGGCGAACCACCTCGAATACCTGATCAGCTTTGCTGAAAAACTTACGAATGACAATGTTCACATTGTGGTAGCTGGTGGCGGTGCACAATTCAATAAAATTAAGATAATAGCTTTAAGTAAAGAGCTGAAAAACATAACCTTCCTAGACCAAACTGATAAGAAAGGAGTGGCCTCAATTTTATCAATAACTGATGCTATTTATATTTCCTTTAAAAATGTGCCCGTACTTGGCACCGGAAGTCCTAATAAATTTTTTGACGGCTTGGCCAGCGGTAAAATGATTATCATCAACTTTCAGGGTTGGCTAAAACCTTTGGTAGAAAAGCATGATGTGGGTGTTTACTATCCTCCTGAAAAACCAGAAGAGTTGGTAGAGAAGCTTACGCCCTATTTAGAGCAGTCGAGACTGATAAAAGTGAAAGAAAATTCTCTAGCACTAGCAGAAAAGTTTACTCCAAAAAACCAACTATCTGGACTAGATACTATTTTAGAATTTTAACAAAGCATATCCCTTCAACTGATGTGTTGTAACAGTGGTAAGCATAGAAGTGGCAATTTCAACATTTTCATTTACTTCATCAGCACTAATTTTTCTCGAAATCAATGATTGTCCACATACTGTAAGTAATACCCCAGCATCTTTCAACGCCTTAATTAGTTGATTATTTGGATTATTTACCCCGTATTTCTTTTTGTAAATCGAATCTTTAGCAATTGCATAGGTCGCTCCACCATGAATTGCCAAAACCACATTTATCTTCTTTGGGTCAGCGCCAGAAACAACATGTAAATTGAGAAGCCTGGCTACATTATTCAATGACCAATTAAATTCTTCAGGGTTTTCATTTTCGGTCACAATATCAATTACAATCTTATAATCAATATTGGGATCAGCTTTAACCACTGCCTCTGGTATATCATATATTCCTCCATAAGGAGAAATTATTGGGTTTTGTCTTTCTTGGGCTAGTAGTTCTGAGCTTATTAAAAAGAGTAGGAGAGTTAGATATTTCATTTTGGATTAGGGTTTTACACTCAATTTAATAAATGTGATTAAATAAATATAGTTGCCTTAATCAATCACTACTCCTGATATATTTATGGACATTAAAAAAGCCCCTCGATTGATTCGAGAGGCTTTTTTTAACTCGCTTTTAAAAGTTTATCTTGTTTTAATTTTAGTGTTCTGACTTCCTTTTTCTCTAAATCGAACCAGGCACATTCCACTACATAGGAGCTCTTGTCTTTAATGTACTTTAACACTTCCATCACTTTTCCGTCTCGCACATTTCTCACCCGCTCACCTTTCTTAAAGAGTCTTTTCATAGGCTTTACTTATCAAAATTAATTCAAAGATCTTGTCGTCTTTAAGTATACGAATTTTTTTATTATGAGTATGAAAATTCTCGAAAATTTTACACTCTCATTGATTTACATACCTAATCCGTAGTAGAAAGTTTCGGAGTTCTTATCGTAAATTCCTTCGATCAAAATTCCACCTTCTTTGCTACTTAATATAGATACTACTTCCTCTTTAGAAGAAACCAAATTGCCATCAATTTTTGTAATAATAAAGCCTTCTCGCATATCGGTAAAACGGCTCACTTTTCCTGCTCTAATGGACTTTACTTTCACTCCTGCTTCTATATCCAGCTCCTTTAACTCTTTATTCGATAACTCCTCAAGGTCAATGCCTAGTGAAAGAAGTAATTCACTTTTTTCCTCACGCACAATCTTTGTATTCCCTTCTCTATTTTTTAGAACCACATCAAAGTTCATCTCTTTACCTGCACGATTTACCTTCAAATTAACCTTATCGCCTGGGCGCTTGCTGCCTACGTAACCTATTAAATTAGATGTAGTAATGATTTCGCGACCATCTGCCTCTACTATTACATCACCTTCTTTAATACCTGCTTTTTTGGCTCCACTTTCCTCTGCAAAACCGGCCACAAAAGCACCTGCATTTACCTCTAAATCATTTTGTTTAGCGAGAGCACTATTCACATTTTGGATAGTAATACCCAACCAGCCTCTTTGTACTGCTCCATAGGTGATTAAATCCTCAACCACCTTACTTACAATATTTGATGGTACAGCAAACGAATACCCTGAATAAGCACCCGTAGGACTGGCTATTGCCGTATTAATACCCACTAAATCTCCATTTAAATTTACCAACGCTCCACCGCTATTTCCAGGATTGACAGCTGCATCAGTCTGTATGAATGATTCTATCGAAGTGCTGTCACAGATAATTCCTATGTTCCTACCTTTTGCACTTATGATCCCTGCAGTAACTGTACTATTTAAATTAAATGGATTACCTACGGCAAGGACCCATTCACCTACTTTAGCTTCGTCTGAGTTGGTAAGTGCCAGAAATGGCAAGCTTTCTTCATCAATTTTAATAAGCGCTAAATCTGTGGTAGGATCTGTTCCAATTACTGTTGCTTTAAAGCTCTTATTATTATGCAAAGTCACTTCC
>NZ_JAVJUY010000293.1:0-14070 GCF_040220315.1 Fulvivirga sp. | reverse complement strand
GGGCTTGCCCGTAGCCCGGTCCCAGATCACGGTGGTTTCTCTTTGGTTGGTGATCCCGATGCCCACGATCTGGTCGGCCTGAAGCTTATTTTTATCAATGAGCTTCTTAAAGACCGCCCACTGAGACGTCCAGATCTCTTCCGGGTCGTGCTCCACCCAGCCTGGTTTTGGGAAAATCTGTTTGAATTCCTGCTGCGCTATGACACAAAGTTGGCCCTCGGTATCTACCAGCAGGGCCCGGGAGCTGGTTGTTCCCTGGTCGAAGGCGATGATGTATTGCTTGTGTTTCTTCAATGGGGTGTAGTTTGAATGAGCGAATGAAATAAACTTTCGAAAATTTAGAGAATATTTTGAAGACGAGACCAAAGGTGAGGATGGATTATACTTAGCAGGTCCTGTTTTGGGTCCGCTGAAATGAATCTTAGAATGACATATTCACCGTCATTCTGAACAAAGTGAAGAATCTTAGTATACGTGAGGGCAGACTGTCAAAGGCCGGCAATGTCACGATTATCGCGCAAGTGTTTTCCACTTGTGTGATAAAGTGGAAGATATCCGATTACCCTTGTTTCGAACCACTCCATGGCCTGTCCCCCAACAGGCCAACGAACTGACTGACAAACTCATCTGCCGAAAGGCAGCCGCTAGGTAGGCGCCGATCTAAAGCTGTAATCCCCCATTTCCCCCTTTGTGAAAAGCCTTTAGCCAGAAAGATGGTATTAGGTGAAGGGGGATTCCCTAAATAGACAATGATCCACTCTCCTGAGGGTCTTTTGGGCCTTTGAAGTAGAAAGTGTCATTAGTGTGATACAATGCCCGGAAGTAACTTCCGAGCTAGTGTAGGGCGCACACAGCGCCATACACGGGCGTTGACGGTCATTCTGAGGGCAATAAATGGCTCAATTGCCCCTCTATATTGTCGCTATGAGCCTACAGGGTTGCAGTGTTAACTTCTTAGATTTGTAATTATGAGTGAGAAGAACCATAGAAAATATCGCATAAGTTTATTGACTGCACTTGGAGCTACCTTGGCAGCCTTTTTTATAAGTGCAATATGGTATATGGCCTTTGGCAGCATATTGGCAACCATAAGCGATGTATATGCCAATGACCAGAATGATTACTTTCTTTGGATTATGCTGGTTGAATTCGGACGAAGCTTTGTAATAGCACTCTCACTTTACTATCTCGTTATAAAATTTAACATCGATAATTGGCTAAATGCAGTAAAGTTAGGAGCCTTTTTATGGATTTTCCCCTTTTTTATCTTAGTAGGATCTATTGTCCATGAACACTATCCAATCGCACTGGCACTAATCCATGCAGGTGATTGGTTGGTTAAACTTCTTGTAATATCAGTAATTCTTGGCTGGAGGCAGCAAAAGATATCAAATAACTAAAAATGATTTGAATATGCAACTTAACAAAAAATTCAAAGCAAAATTACAAAAAAGCCCAGCTAAAGGTGGTCATACCTATGTTATATGGCCTGAATCGGCTTCTTTTTTTGGCACTAAAGGATTAGTGAAAGTCAAAGGAACAATGGATAACTGTCCGTTTCAAACCACTTTTATGGCTCTCGGAGACGGCAATCATAAGTTACCTGTTAAAGCAGAAATCCGGAAAGCTATAGGTAAAGAAGCAGGTAATGAAATTACTATACATTTAACGGAAAGATTAAATTAAACCTTCCTAGCGCGGAAGTTTCTTCCGTGCGACTATTGCCCCAGCCGGAAGATCCGTACTACTCTCCATGGCCTGTCCCCTGACAGGCCGATACAATCCAAACTCGCGCAAGTGTTTTCCACTTGTGCGATAAAGTGATAACCGATTACCCTTGTTTCGAACCACTGTATTCAACCAAAATTGAACAGGTACATGAAATAATATCATTATTCGTATAATTTTTGATTTTTAACTAAGAACTGTTTCATATATCTGTAATAAAAATATAGATTCATACTTACCTTATAATGGTTAATAGCCATTATTACCAGCTTAAAAACCTAAGAACCAGCCGCCTATGATCCCAATCACCAACCTGATTGATCAGCTCCCCTGGCACCCAAACAGAAGGTGGAGCAAAAGATCCCTGAATAGAATTGACAAGATCATCGTACACCAGGAACTCGGTGAAGGTACCGTTGAGCAAGTCAACAATTATCATATCACAGCCCCCAACCACATCTCGCGTAAAGGATGCCCGCACATCTGCTATCACTACTGCATCAGGAAGGATGGTGAGGTCGTGCAGGCCAATGACCTATCATCCATCACCTGGCATTGTAAAGGAGAAAACTCCAATGCCATCGGGATCATGCTGGTGGGCAATTTCAATGGTCCCGGATACTCATTAGGCTCTTCCGAGCCCACAAAAGAACAAATTGCATCATTGAAAGAGCTGGTCGACCACCTGATCTCCGGTTTTAGCCTGACCAAACAGGATGTATATGGTCACTACCACTTTGGCAAACCGGAGTGCCCCGGGTTTATCATCCAGGAATGGATAGAAGAAACCCGAAATGAAATCATCGGGACCATCGCTGCGAATAACATCCCCATGGAGACCAAAGAGGTCCAGAAGCGACTGAACCAGCTGGGCTATGGAGTAGGGAAGGTAGACGGCATCCATGGGATCAGGACCTCCTCGGCCATCAGGAAATTCCAGGCTGACAGCGGGCTTCATGTAGATGGTGTGGTAGGTCCAAACACCTGGAAGACATTAATCGCTAAAACAACCTGATTATGGAAAAGAACGAAAAAGTCTATATCGGCGACAGTTTTTTTGAAAGGTGGTTTTCAAAGTTCCTTTTTACACTCATCAGTGTGAAAGTCTGGGGGTTGGTAGCTGCTACCGTGGTTTCCACCTACCTGCTCATTCACTGTAAAATTGACAGGGGAGACTGGCTGACATTCAATACCACCATCTGGGCATTGATCTTCGGCATGAAGGAAGTGTTTAAGATCTCCGAGAACAAGGACATCGCTGAGCAGCAGAAGCTGCAGAAACAGATTGACTCCAATATTGAAATCGCTACAATCCGCGCGAAGAGCGATGACGATCCGACAAAGACCTCCAGAAACCAGGATGGCACCATCATCGTAGGAAGCGAACCCGATTGACCATGAAGACACGCACCATCCTCATATTCGTAGCCGTGATCGCCGCAGTAGCCCTTGTGGTCTTTGTAGATAAAGTGCAATTGGGTTCTGCAGTAGCGGCCCTTTTTGGCGGGCTGGCTGCGCTGAAAGCGAAACTCTTTGGCAACTCCTCCAACCTCGAAGCGCAGCTGGAAGAGATCGATGAACACCATGAAGCGAAGCGGGAAACCTGGAAAACCGAGAAAGGGGCGTTTGACACTACCCGCGTAGCCATGGAAGATAAAATACGGACCCTCGAAGTGAAGGCAGATACCCTGCTTCAAAGGATTGACCAGCTGGAGCAGGAGAAAGCCCGGGAACTTCATAAGCCCCTCACTGATGAAGAAATCTTAAGACGCCTTGGAGGTAACTGATTATGAAGACGACATGCACATTATTGCTGTTCCTTTTCGTTGCCTCTGCCAGCCAGGCGCAGGACCGGGTATACGGGATCATAGAGCCCAGTAAATCCTATGAGAATACTACCGGTGGCTCGATCTACTACATGGACTACCCAACCATTAAGCGGTACATGGACTATGAAACCATGCACAAGTATGATTCCATGAAGCTGAAGACCTATGAGGAGCTGGTGGAAACCCTCGGAGAGCAGCAATACCTGTACGACAGCCTGAACAGGCTGGGAAAGCTGGAAGCCAACTACTGGTATGATCACCTGCTGAAGACAGACAAAGAGCTACAGGAATCCAAAAAAGAAGTGGTGATCCTGCAAGACAAAAACCAGGACCTGAAACGGTCCCGGGTATACTTTTTCATCTTCGGAGCCCTGGCAGGGTTCTTTGGATGGGCGACATTGAATTAAAGGTAATGAAGTTAAAAATACTATTTAACTATGAAAAATTTACTCGCGGTAATTATTTCAATCATTTTATTGAATGCTGGGTTTTCACAATCACTTTCTCGCGGTTACTCTAAGGAACAACTAACAAGTTATTTAGAGGATGTAAGACTTAAGCATCAAATTATCCCAGATAATGATATTCAGGTTTATGAAGAATTAAAATGGGTAAGTTCAGAGCTATCAAAGTTCAGTAATTATAGTAGAACTGACATTGAAGATATTGAAGAAAAACTTCAAAATACAAGAGAATTGGAGGATAGGGCAAAAAATCTATTTGAAAAAATTGGAATATTAGATTGTAGTTTAGAATCAAGAAATGAAGCTTATTCTAAGTTTTATTCAATTATGACTACTGTGGATAACTTCAGTTTCAGATATGATACAGATGAAAGCTCAGAATATGTTAACCTTATGGCAGAGGTACGCCCAATAATTAATGGAGCAGAGGATCAAAATGGTTTCACAACTAAAGATTGTGAAACCTTTAAGTCAAAATTGGAGACTACGGTAAAAAATGCAGTAATAGCAACCATTGTAAAAATTCAAAAGACTATTCAAGAGGAATTAGATGACATAAACGACAAGGAATCTGTTTACCAAAATATAGAGAAAGAATTAACAGGTTACCGTGATAAATTAATAGAAAAACAAAAGAAACTGAATACTAAGCAAAACCTAGGTTCTAATTTGTATATAATGATTTTAATCATTGGACTTTTGAGTGTTCTGGCAATTGGATTAGTCAGACTTTTTCCTGAAAAGGTGATGTTAGAATGGGTGGTTTCAGGTCAAGTCATACAGTTTGTCACTATAATGATTCTGCTAAGCGCAATAATGGCTCTTGGTTTATCGGGCTTGGTAACCGAAAATACTCTTGGGACGCTTCTGGGTGGAATTGCAGGTTATGTTTTATCTCAAGGGATTGGTATCAGTAGACAAAATGCAAATCGGAATACCCCAAACAATAATAATTGAGAGCATATCAGGGTTTAATAAAACTTGTTGCTTTCGATTAGACCTGCGAAAAAAATAATCTGAACAAAATATGAAAAAGGTAACAATAATTATTCTGACCACTTTCATTATGAGCTGCGCCTCGGTTCCCAAACAAGTAGTCGATGCCATGCAAGCTCAGAAAGATGAAATCCAAAGAGTTAAGGAATTGTATTTTGTAAATATGAACAATCAATTAGACGCGATAGAAAAATATAGATTGGCCATATTAGATATTTATGAAGAGCAGTATAGGGAGCAAATCAGAAGAGCTCCCGGAACAGAAGTAGATGAGAATGGAAAAACTGTTGAGGCACTGGTTGCTCCAACTGGTGATCCGGAAATTGACGTTTTAAATGTCAAGTTACTCAATCAAATAGAAGAGTTTTTTGATGCTGAAAGAGATTCTGTAAGGAATGATATTAAAAACAGGAGGGAAGAGATCAGAAAAGCAGAGGCGAATTTCGAAAACATAGAGCTTATCAACTCCTCAATAAATGAATATCTTCAATCACTTGTTAGACTAAAAGAATCTCAAGACAAACTTGCCAAATCAATACGAAATAAGCTTGGGGCTATAGCTCCAATTCCAGTCTCCTTTGAGAATATTCCAGACCCTGCAACAATTGAAGATATAATTAAAACTTTAAACAAATAATCATGCCATTAACTGACGCACAAAAGAAGATAAAAGCGAAAACAAAAGTTGATTCTTTGCAATTGGCTGATGACTTAAGTAATCTAAAAACTAAGATCGATCAACTTTTTGATGATGCACCAATAGAAGTAGCTGAAACTACCACAAAAGAAGAACTCGAAGACCTCATTTCAGCAATTAATAATGGGACAGCCACGAATCAAAAAATCTCTAGATTCTTAGAAATAGCAAGTGCAATTGGGATATGATTTCTAAAGCTTAAAACCTACACGTACTATATTTCAGATAACAGTAGTAAGAATACAATTTATGGAAAATAACAAAGGGACAGACTTTATGAATTTAATTGTGAAGCTTGGAGTGTATTTAGTGTTATTCATACTTAGTGGTCTACTAATAGTTTTAGCTATCACTATCGTATTTCCACCTGACATCTTTCAGAGTTTCTTCTCGAGGTTTGAGCGGCCTGATCTCAATGAAAGTATTGCTGTTGCATGCTTTTTAATTTTTTTGCTGGTGGTCATCATATTTATTTTTGATTCAATTGGAGTAATTGATATAAAACACGGTTGGATAACTAAAGGCATCTGGGGAATAGGCATTTCAAGTATCATAGGCACATCAGTAGCTGTTTTCAGTACGCAAGTAAATGCACAGGATAATGAATTCTCAGGACTTTGGACGGTTAGAGTTTTCCTTCCTCAGTGGGAAGTTTATGAACCAAACTCTTATCAGCTATCAGGATTTGCCTCAGAAAGTGAGCAAAAAGTAATATTATACTTTGATCCATTCCAGAAAATATATCAAGGTTATTCAGATCTATCCGAGGAAAGAAATTGGTTTGAATTAAAAGTGAATATAGTAGATACGACATATACCCTTAAGAGGAAAATATTTCAGTATTTGAGAAAACACCCACAAGATTCTACAGAAGCAACAACCCTGCAATCATTTGATAATACATTTGAAGGAAAACTAACCACCTATTCGGAAGATCCATATGTCTTATATGATGCAGATAATTACCCAATAATGATGTTCATGGCTAAAGGTGGAGTAATTTCTGAAAAAGCTATATCAGAGATTCAAAATTCACTGAATTAATTAAGAGGTAAGAACATTTATCCAGTAGTAGTTAAAATTTGCGCCCCACATCTACCTCTCGGATATCCCCCCTCTTACTCACCCGAATAACAGAAATATCTTAGATTTATCCATTGCAGTCATTTTCATCAATGAAAAGAATCATGAGTAGCCAATGAGCAAAACAATACTAATTACCGGAGGCAGCAGGGGGATAGGAGCGGCAACAGCCATTTTGGCGGGCAGACAAAAATATCAAGTATGTGTAAACTACCTGAAGAATGAAGTAGCTGCCCATAAGGTAGTAGACGAAATCAATCATAATGGAGGAAAAGCAGCTGCCTATCAGGCTGATGTTTCCAACGAAAATGAAGTGATTGATCTGTTTCAGCGGATAGATAAAGATTTCGGAAACCTATACGGGTTAGTAAATAATGCAGGCATCCTGGAGGCACAGTCGAGGGTTGTCGATCTGGAATTAGACAGATTTCAAAGGATAATCAACTCCAATCTTATGAGCTGCTTCCTATGCAGCAAAGAAGCCATTAAGCGCATGTCTACCAGCTATGGCGGAGCAGGTGGAGCGATCGTAAACGTTTCCTCTATAGCGGCACGCACAGGCTCTCCCAACGAATATGTCGATTATGCAGCTTCAAAAGGGGCCGTTGATACTTTTACTATCGGTCTTTCAAAAGAAGTGGCAGGAGAAGGGATCCGGGTCAATGGTGTTAGACCGGGTTTTATCTATACCGACATTCATGCAGACGGAGGTGAACCGAACAGAGTGGACAGAATAAAGGAAAGTCTCCCGCTCCGGCGTGGCGGTCAACCAGACGAAGTAGCAAATGCCATAATGTGGCTGCTTGGTGAAGAATCATCCTATTCTACCGGGATATTGATTGATGTTACGGGAGGAAGATAATTCCACCGGACCCTATCCGACTAACATAGAAACTCTCAAATCCCACACACATAAATAGTCCCTTCCCCACAGCACCCCTGATATTTCCTTCTCATGCACACCTGTTTGATGGAAATAGTTTAGATTTATAAGTGATACAAGTAGTTATGATGCACTAACAAATGTTAGCTGGCATTACTCACTAAATCAAAAGAACTATGTCCAAAAATGAAAGAATAGGAATTATTAAGGAAATCCAAAATAATAGAGAATCATGCCTGATTTCATATGTTACAACCACAAGAGCCGGTGGTGAAGTTCAAATGGCCATGGACTCAATAAGGCACATTTTTCAACACATTCAAGATTTCAAAAAAGAAGAAAAATTCAATATTGATCTTTTTTTGTATAGTAACGGTGGGGATGGCACTGTACCATGGAGATTAGTAACATTAATCCGAGAGTATTCTAAGAGATTCTCAGTGCTTATTCCCTTTAGAGCATTTAGTGCAGCAACTCTTACTGCCCTTGGTGCTGATGAAATAATTATGCATCCAATGGGTATGCTTGGGCCAACGGATCCAACAGTTTCCAATGATTTCAATCCCGAAAATCCTACCACTAAGCAAAAACTAGGAATTAGCGTTGAAGATGTAACAGCCTATATTAATTTGATTAAAGAAGATGCGGGAATAACTCATGAAGATGAGTTGGTTCAAGCTTTCACAAAGCTAACAGACAAAGTACATCCTTTGGCCTTGGGCAATGTCAAAAGATCACTTTCGCAATCCAGAATGATGGCTAGAAAATTATTAGCCCTTCATATGGATAAGGCCAAAGAACAGCATCAAATCGATGAAATCATCGATAATCTAACATCAAAATTATTTTTTCACGGACACCCTATCAATAGAACAGAGGCTGACAAGGAGGTTGGCATTAGAACTGTAAAAAAAGCAAATGAAGAGATTGAGGGATTAATTTGGAACCTATATCTTGAATATGAAAAAGAAATGAAGTTGAATGACCCATTTAATCCAGTCTTTGAATTTATTCAGCTATCACCAAACTTAACAGTTGGAACACCTGTTACAACACCAAAGCAAACTTCTAAATTAGTTTACATCGAGAGTGAAAATGCAACCAATGTGAACATTTTGGAGTATGAAATAATGGGGGTAAAAAACAACAATGGAGTAATAAACACGCAAATGTCAACGTTATTCCAAGGTTGGAAAACTGAATAAAATCAATATATTTGAAGTATGAATCAGGTTAATAATACTACAATTACGACTAGAAGGAATACTAGGAACGCAGAAAATTCCCTGAAATCTAATATCATGCCTGATAGATTTAACTCTATAAGCAAACCTCAAGGTTTTTCAGCTGCAGACCCTTCGTATAACTCCATTACTAAGTTTATCCGTACCAAGTAGACGCCCCCTCCCAGGCCCAGATCTCAACTCCCCCTCTTTATTCTTCCATTACCCACCCCCATACACCCACCTCCTCCTAAACCCCTTCATCACCTCATCCTCATACATCTTCAAGGCCCGGTTCGATTTCTTTTTGAACAGGGAGTGCAAGCAGACTCTAAACAGCTTTTGTACCCTTTTCACAAATGATCCTCCATGACTGATTACAGTCAACAGGATGCAGTATCCGCGGAAATGTTTAATTTGGTGATGAATACGCACAACGTATCCGTTTTTAATCGCTTATAAATGTTTATTGTCGTTTAAAATTGGGTAAAGTGTTGTTATTGAAATGATTAATTGGAAGATGATATTAGTAGTTATAGTGCATTCGCTATAACTAAATGTTATGGAGTATCGCGCAACTGAAAGTATCGCAGTTAACAAAATCACTTGATATGAACATTGAATTAAGAACAACCTCCTTTTTTAGTTTATTAACTTTAATAATCATTTCAAGCTGTGGAGTCCCTCAAGCTGATTATGACAAACTTGCCAAAGAAAACCAACAGCTAAAGAATCAAATAGAAGAATGTGAGAACGGAGCTGAAAAATTGATTGCAAAAGTTGAAAAAGCCTACTCTGAAAAAAATTATACTCTGGCAAAGGAATATATCAAAGCTCTTAGTGATAAGCACCCGGAATCATCCAAAAATGATGATTTCAAACTTCTTCTAAGTAAAATTGAAAAAGAAGAATTAGCGGAACAAAAAAGAAAAGAAGCCGAAGAAAAGGAGCGAATTCGTCTAGCAAACATCAACAATCAAGGAATGTGGAGAATAAGCTATTATGTGGATGATTTCGGAGAACCAACTAAAGAAGGTTATATCACAAATACGTCAACTTTAAGAGGGACATTCAGTAATACTGCAACCCAAAATTCCGACTTAGATGTTCGCTTTTTAATTTCCAACTCATCGGACATTTCGATCAAGCTTTTTGAGTATGCTGGGAACAATCCGGTTAAAGCATACTCATCTGAAAGTTACAAGGTGCTTGTTCAGGATAGTGATGGTAAGCGTTATAATTTAACAGCAACTAACTATTCAGATAGACTCAGCTTCGATAAAACATCATCAAGAACTGTCCACAATATTCTGCTGAAAGGTGGCACTGTCAAGTTTAAGATAATTGAGATTGACACCCCAACTACTGAATATGAATTCACGATTCAAAAGGCTGATTATTATGACAACACATACCGCATTTTTAGGGAAAAGAAATAATGACACCCCTTATCGTGCAAGTGTTTTTCAATTGTGCAATAATAGGTTCCACGGTCTCGCTGTCCGACATGTTCCGCAGAGCATGTCGGACCGTAGATAAAGAGGGATTTCCAAATCCCGTATAATAATTATTTGCTCCATCCATTACTGGGTTACTCTTCACCTCCCCCAGCAAACCTGATATTCCCTTCTCATGCACACCTGTTTGATGGAAAAAGTTTAGATTTATAGTTGGTATAAGGTAGCTATATAAGAAAGTCATATAACCGTATCTTATGGGCAATTACTCGAAACGGATTCCAATTATTATAAATGTAAATGGCAAAGAATTACAGACAACTTACTGAAAGCGTAAGAGGCAGAATCAACCCTGAAAATTTTGCTTTCGAAAAATCCTTCTCTGATGAATTAGGAACAATTTCCTACAGCGAGGTTTTAACATACATACGAATTGCTATGAAAGGTGTAGAACCTGAATATACTCGAAAAAGCAAGGAAGCTGGTGAAAGAGTAAAAGGTCACCTGGAACGAACTCTTGATAATGTAGCTTTTAAATATCAAGGTTCAGTCATGACAGATACACATATAAAAGGATACAGTGATATTGACCTCCTTACGATCTCTGACAAATTTTATACTTACGATGCTAATAACGCCAAAGACATATTAGCTAAACCTGAAAGGCGCTCCAAATACTATCCAAGCTCTATTCAGAAGCTTGAATATGAAGTAAATACTTCGTCATACTCTGGAAGTGCTTTGGATGATTTAAGGAACTTGCGTAGAGATAGTGAAATTGTTTTGCTTGACAGCTATGATATCTGCGATACCACCAAGCCAAAATCGATAAAAATAACAAACAAGAGTCTTAGACGAGATGTGGATATTGTAATAGCTAACTGGTATGACGATGTTAGGTCCATAATCAACGATAAAGGTGATTATCGAGGTATTCAAGTCTACAATAAAGAGACTCATTCAAAAGGAAATGCGGACTATCCATTTTTTAGCATCAAAAGAATCAATGAACGAAGTTCTGAAACGAATGGGCGACTCAAAAAAATGATAAGATTTTTGAAGAACTCAAAGGAGAATTCCAACCATGATATTGATCTCAGCAGTTTCGACATCAATGCAATTTGTTATGATATTAAAGTGTCGGAATACCAAAATTTGAGTTTCTATGAATTGGTTCCAGTAATATATTATCAGTTGAAGGCAATATGTACAAATAATGACAAAGCCAATAACTTGTTATCTGTTGATGAACGAGAATATATTTTTAGATATAATTCTTTGAAATTAGATAACCTTAAAAAGTTGTTGTCTGAAGTCGAGAGCATATTTACTGATCTTAAATCAACAATACGGATTTAAAAATGATAAAGAAACGATTGTTTATAGGATCATCGTCTGAAGAACTAAACCTTGCTGAAACAGCCAAAGCTATTCTTGATAAAGATTTTGATGTCTCAATATGGAATGAAAATGTCTGGGATAAATCAATATTTAAGATCAATCAGAACTTTTTGTCGGATCTGCTTAAAGCTACATTGCAGTATGACTTTGGAATATTGATTGGAACGGGAGATGATAAAGTGACATTTAGAGGAGCGGAAGTTTTACAGCCAAGAGACAATGTTTTATTTGAACTGGGATTGTTTACAGGTCGTTTAGGCACTTCAAAATGTGCGTTTTTGATTGATAAAGAAATTAAATTACTTTCTGATTTTGGCGGCCTATCTGTTGCTCAATTTGATACTGAAGATAGTTCAAGTTTTGAAAGAGCCGTTACTCAGATCAAAGATTTATTTCTGTCAAGTTCAGATGATGACTTGAATTTCTTTCCTTCATCTACGTTGGCATCTGTATATTTGGAAAACTTGATTGTTCCAATTTGCCGATTCTTAATTGAGAATGGCGGCTTTAAAGTCGGTGACAATCACTATAAGAAATGTCAGATCAATGTTATTGTCCCTGATCGAATAAATGAAGATGTAAATCTTCAGTTCGAGAAATTGAAATCGACTATTCAAACTGAGAATGTAACCTTTAAGTACGCAGGGAGACCTAGAAATATTAGTATCGATACTCACATGAAAGATGACACTTTAGAGTTTATCGACTTCCCAACAATTATTTCTGGGATTAACCATGCTATTTCTAATCTTCTTCCGAATGACTTCAATAAGTTAAGTCCTGATTACAATTCAATTCTGGAAAGGGAATTAAGAAGGTTCATCACAACTTTGAAGAAACTTCTAATAAAACATGGTTTCGATGAAATGGTAAGTGTTAAAAGAGAATCTGAATTATAAAAGTCCCCCTCTAGCCGTAGTTTGCAACTACGCCTTTCTATCCACAACTAGCACTCTAACCTTTCTCCTGCCATCCGGCATGCTTCATTCCCCACAGAACCTATGTTATTTCCTTTTGATGCACACCTGTTTGATGGAAATGCTTTAGATTTAACAGGTGATTTAGGCGGTAATGTGACAAAACGTCACATTACCGAATGTTATTAGCAGCGATGGCAGAATCAAACTGAATATCAATGGACAATTTGCTCTATTATCCATATATCAATATACCACCGACCCAATGGACGGCTAGAGCTCTTCTCTATTATAATCAAGTGGGAACCATTGTGCCTCAAAGTTACTTCTATGAGCCGGAACAGTATGAGCCATTCATGAGGGAACTAGTGATGAGTGAATTGGTAATTCCCATAAATCCAATCGAAACCTTAGAGAAACCATGGGAAATCTCACGACCCTTTCTAGAATATGTAAACGGCAAAGAGTTCCAATTAGAATTACGTAGGACAAGATTTAATCCTAGAAAATCTGGGTCGATTAATCGACTAAAGTTTGAGCCGAAAAAATCGGATATACACGTAGATAAGTTTGATGGAGAAATCTTTTATCAACTGGAACAAGCAGGTCTTGCATCTCAAATCGATGGAGACTGGTATTCAGTTGAATCAAAGACAGCAAATGAACTGATGTCATTTTTAGCTTTAGTTGTGGGGGGTAAGCTTGGTTATCTTCCAACAACTGATAAATACACAAAAAGATTTTCCATCTCCTCACGAAACAAGCGAGAATTCAAAACTAAAAAGAAGCAACAAATAAAAAGGGAGCTAATTCTGGATGAACTCATTCCTTACCCTGAATACATCGATCTTAATAAGCTTCGGTCATTTAAAGATAAACACCCAAACCTACTTACAGCTTTCAAAAATAAAATAGAACTAATTGCTCTTGATCCAAATATTGTAGAAGGTTCTGATCTGTTTAATGAGACGATGACGGAACTGAAACTCCGAAAGGAAGAACTATCGGCAAAAATGTCCGAGAGCAAAATGGGACAAGTATTTTTCGGAACTGTTTGCGGAATTAGCGGAGCACTCTATGGTTTATCTACTGCACAAACTCCTGGTGCAGTTTTGGGAGGCTTACCAGGATTTGCTAGTGCAGTCTACTCTGCATTGAAGATTGAGAAAGCAGAACAAATTTTCGATCAATCGGGCATGAAATATTTAGCGCTAATTGATAAACGGATAAGCACAAAAGCTGCTAACACACGCTCCCATGAATGATCTTTTGGAGAGGAATGTTCTGTAATTCTAATAAAAATCCTTCTATTTTCATCTTCAGGGCTCATTTTCTTCAAACAGCGGACCGCCAAAAAGTAGACAATATCGGCAAGGATAGGGCATAGTACGG
>NZ_JAVJUY010000292.1:0-5550 GCF_040220315.1 Fulvivirga sp. | reverse complement strand
TGCTCAGACCTTGGATATATAGTATTTCATCTAAAAAAACCTGAACCATTTTCATATCAACTTTTAGATAGATGTATAATGGATCTTTAGTTTCCTTAGAAGAAGACTGAACTAAAATCCTGTTAATGGCCTTGAGGAACCGCTCTTGAGAAATGGGTTTTAGTAAGTAGTCAACCACATTTAATTCATGTCCCTCCATAGCATATTCTCGGTAGGCAGTAGTAATAATTACTTTAGGTGGATTATCGAGAGACTTGATTAATGACAAACCATTTAATTGTGGCATTTCAATGTCTAAGAAAATAAGGTCTACAGGTTTTTCCGCTAACACTTTATTCGCCTCAATGGCATTAGAACATTTAGCAACAACTTCAATTTTATCGAAAGGTGAGAGGTACCCTTCAATAATTTGGCGGGCTATAGGTTCATCGTCAACTATGAGGCACTTAATTTTCATTTACTTGCTTTATCACTAATTCGACTAAATACATATCCTTTAGTTTTTCACACTTTAATGTATGCCTATCAGGAAACAATAGTTCAAGCCTTCGCTTTACATTCATGATTCCAACACCATTATTTCCATTGACGCTTAATGGCTGATTGTCAAAAACCTTATTTTTAACACTAAATTCAAATTTTTCGGCACTAACATTAATATTAATAGCTATCCAACCATCTTTAGAGCTTTTGTTTACGCCATGCTTAAAGCAGTTTTCAATAAATGGCAAGAGCAAGAGTGGCGGAATTCGAAACTGATCAATATCGCCCGAAATATCCATCTCTACTTTAAACCTGTCTTCATATCTTATTTGCTCCAATGCTATATATCGCTCAATCTGATCGATTTCATTAGATAGCCAAACAAACCCTTTGTCAGCCTCGTACAGCACATAACTCATTAATTCAGAAAGCTTCATTACTACTTCGGGTGTTTTATCAGATTTTGCCAATGCCAATCCGTATAACGTGTTTAATGTATTGAAGAAGAAATGGGGGTTTACTTGTGATCTGAGGTAATCCAGTTCGGCTTTCATTTTCTCACTTTCAAGTTGTTCGGCTCTTCTTTCTGATGAAACCCACCTTTGCACAACCACTAGACCCATCAAGAAAATTAAGGGAGAGGTAATAATCATGGCTGATTGTAAGAGTTTATATGGGACCGGAAAACTACCCGGATCCCAATTGGGGAAGAGTATCCCGTTCAAATAAAAGTACATAAATGACCTGTGTAAAAAACTGGCAATTGCAATACTCAGAAGCGTGTAAATTATATATCGGCCAACATTTCTACTGGATAAAAATTTTGGAAGGAAGTAAAAATAATTAATGTAAACGACCACTAATCGAAATGGCAAAAACCCCAGCTCCATATAAAAGGCAATTTCAAACCGGCTTGAATACCCACCTTCTACGAAAGTGAAAATGGCGGTATAAACAATCCAGAAAACAACATGCAATGCCAGCTTTGAATTCAGTAGTTTCATCTCATTTAAAATTACGTTTAATTCGTCATTGATGGCGGATAAATTCTTACGCTATGCATCAGGAAATAGGTTATTAACATCCAATAATGTTCTATTGGAATAGTAAAACGTAATTCTTAAATAAAACCCATGGAGCATTACATGAAAATGGATGACATTCACATCCTCTCAGCAATCTCAACCATCTGCTTATAATCGTCAACTAACTCTTTATTCAACTCCTTCAAATTTATTTTACTCAATAAGATTTTCAACTTTTGAACAGCAGCTGCCCATTCTTCCATCTCACCATCTTCAATGCGGTTTATCAATTTTTAGTGTTCAATTTAATGTTACTCGAATCAGTAGTATTGCTTAAATACAGTCAATAAGAACAATAAGATTACCTATAATGAAATTAAAATTTAAAAACACTAAATTTAGCTTGGGTGTATTTTTTGGAATTTAGCATTATCCGCATTCTCATGTAATAATTACTCCAATCAATATAAAGTAAACGCCTACCCCTGACGTAATATGTCATTATTGATTTGTATTTTAGAATTATAAATTATGAATCACCTCTCTAGATTATTATCAATGCTTACGATTCTTAAATCGAAGCGTCTGATTACTTCCACCGAGTTGGCTAATCGGTTTGACGTTAGTGTGCGCACAATTTACAGGGATTTAAAAAAACTAGAAGAGTCAGGAGTACCCATAATGTGTATTGAAGGGAGGGGTTATTCTCTTATGGATGGCTATAGTGTAGCTCCAATTATGTTTGATGAAATGGAGGTAAATGCCCTCATAACAGCGGAACAACTTATAGCTAAAACTAATGATGATTCGCTTATCAAGCATTTTGAGCAAACTTTAGAGAAAATAAAGTCGGTGTTTAGAAGCAATTTACAATCTCAGGGCGAACTCTTACAAAGTAAAATGCGAGTATTTAAACAGGTTTCTGAAGAGGGTAAAAGTGCTTCGCTGACTTATTTGCAGCTTGCCATTACAAACTTTAAGGTTACAGAAATCACCTACCAGACACCAGCTAAGTCAACTACTTTAAGAAGAATTGAACCGCTGGCCATTTATAGTTTAAATGACAAGTGGCTGATTATAGGCTGGTGCCGATTACGGCAAGACTATCGTGTTTTTAGACTAGATAGAATTCAGCACTTTAATATTTTGGAAGAAACTTTTGAAGACCGAAATTTCGACTTGCGCAATTATTTTATGTATTGCGAGCAAATTGAAAGTAACCCCTGACACATTCTGACACAACCCCTTGTTAATTTGGCCCTGTAATTAATTTTTTATTAAATCAAACGAAAATGACAACACAGGAAATTGCGAAAAAATGGTTGGATTATTGCCAATCAGGACAAATGGAAAAAGCACAGGAAGAGCTTTATGCAGATAATTGCGTAAGTCTGGAGATGGAAGGAGCTGAGGGTTTCCCTCAAAGGGTGGAAGGAAAAAAAGCCATTAAAGAAAAAGGCGAATTATGGAATAGCATGGTAGAAGCCTTTCATGGTGTTGAAATAGAGGAGCCGCTAGTTGCTGGAAATCATTTCACCACTACCTTAAAAATGGATATTACCATGAAAGGGGCTCCAAGAAGAACGGATGAAGAGGTAGCTATATTTAGAGTAGAGAACGGAAAGATTGTTTCTGAGCAATTTTTTTATGATTTAAATTAAACTATAAAAGCACAGATGGCCTGTAGGGCTGTTTGTGCTTTTATGCTAGTTAGCCAAATAGTTATAAACATATAAGCTCAAATGGAAAATTTACTTTTTGAGAGTATAAGAAATATTTTAACTGCCGAAGAAGTGCAATGGGAGGAGAAAAAAATGATGGGAGGAATTACTTTTATGGTAGATGACAAAATGTGTTTCGGCACTTATAAAGGGGGTTTGCTATGCAGAATCGATCCTAAGGACAAAGAAGACTTACTGAAAAATGAATACGCATCCTCAGTATACCAAGCAGGAAGAGAAATGAAAGGCTATGTGTTTTTAGAGTCACCAGCTTATGAATCCCGGCAAGGCCTGGAATTTTGGATTAAAAAGTGTTTGGTGTTCAACCCTAAAGCCAGAGGTTCTAAAAGGAAAAAATTAGAATAATGGAAATACGATAAATCAATTAATATGATTGTATATATAAGCCAAGTAAACAAAAGAGCAAATAGGAAAAAGGCTAATTAGTGTATTAAAAGCATCAAAATTAAAATCGTTTGAATTATTCTAATATTTCACGGAAACCATGATCAACGACTTTCAGTTTGATCCCAAACTTTTGGCTATAGTAAAAGATCATGATGTTCGGATTTACCTTGTACGTGCACAACATTCTGATAATCAAAATATTAAATATTCAAAACCTAAACTAGTAAGGGACTTTAGAGAATAAAATCAGGCAGAGATCAATAGAAAGTATAATTGATTAATAAGCTGTTAGCCAATTAATTATTTTCGTATTTTCGGAATTAATGCGCAGTTGGCTTTTAATTATTTTAACACCTATACTACTTACTTGTAAAACTAGTAGCAATAAAAGTTTACAGCCACTACCAGCTCCATTGGCTGTTATAAATAGCCAAGCGAGTTACCCAATAAACAAAGAGTCAGGATACTTCACTAATCCCATAACTGGAGACTCAACCGGGACAATAATAAACATTCAAGGAGATACAGTATTATCAGGTCGCACATTACCTCTTGGAAAACCTCACATTCTGGATATATCTGTCCAATTACGCGAAGGCAAGAAATATTCAAATACAGTTTCAATCAGTGCTCCAAAAGTAATTAATTCTAAGACTGATTTGAAAAGTATCAAATTTTCAGAATCAGAGTTACATTCAGTCAAACTACTACAAGGCTCACACCTTGTCAATTCTACTGGCGATACTCTTCCTACATCTGAACCTATTCCTTTTTTATCAAGACCTAAACAAACATATATCCCTGACTCCAAATTAGGGGTTAAACCTAGGCCTCGATACGATGCCAAAAAAGATATCAGCGTTTTAGATGTAGATCAAGGGCTTAATTCCTCTTATGTAATTTCAATGTTGGAAGATAGACAAGGCAATATTTGGTTGGGAACAAGTGGAGGTGGTGTTGCTAAGTATGATGGTATTGCTCTCACAGAGTATACTGTAGATGATGGTCTTGCTCATGATAATATTTGGTCTATTCTAGAGGACCATCAAGGTAATATATGGTTTGGCACTTTTGGAGGACTTACCAAATATGATGGCCGTTCATTTACGACTTTTACTGAAAAAGAGGGACTAAGCAGTAATAGGATTTTTTCACTCTGTGAAGATAGACAACACAATATTTGGATAGGCTATTTCGATAGAGGTGTATCAAAAATACATCAGGATAGTATTACGCATTATACCAAAAATGATGGTCTTAGTGATAATACAATTTATAATATACTAGAAGACACTTCTTCAAATCTTTGGTTTACAACTGAATCAGGGGGTGTTACAAAATTTGATGGTCAAAGGTTTACTCACTTCAAAGATTTACCCGGAGTAGAGACAAATAAATTCTATTCCATTTACGAAGATGAAGATGGTGCTTTATGGATAGGAACATGGGGAAAAGGAGTTTTCAGGTATGATGGCACTACCATTGAGACGTTCAGTCACCAAGAAGCAATAAATGATAATAAAATTACGGCTATCACCAGAAATAGTGATGGATTATTAATTTTTGGCAGCTATGGAGAGGGGCTTTTCACTTACGTTGGGGAAAAAATAATAGAGATAAAAAAAGAAGCTGGGTTAAGCCACGACAGGGTTTGGGAGTTGTTACTTGATACGGGGGGCAATACCTGGGTGGGCACCTGGGGGGGAGGTGTTTCATTTCTAAGAAGGTCTGTTTTCAGTCATTTCACCTCCAATGATGGACTTATTAATGAGTTGGTTTGGAGTATCGAGGAAGATGGGAAAGGTAATCTCTGGATGGGTACAGATGGGGATGGCATTGTAATTTTTGATGGTTTAACATGGAATCAACCGGAGATACTCTCTCCTCTCAATCAGTTGAAAGTGACTGCTCTG
>NZ_JAVJUY010000291.1:0-14424 GCF_040220315.1 Fulvivirga sp. | reverse complement strand
ATTTGTACAGTATTATCATAATATGATTTAATCCGGGCTTTAACACCCACTTCTTGAGCACTTTCATTGATTGTAGGAACATCAATAATCTTTACGTCTAATTGTATTTGATCACTACTTGTTACTTCTATCGTTTGATTGTCGAGTAGAGCATCTTTGCTATTAGTTAAGAAAGCAAATAAATCAGGGTTACTAGTATCCATATTAGTACAAGCGCTAACTATCAGCAAACTCATATCTAGTCTTACTTCACCAATCTTAATACCATCCCTGTACTCTTCACACTTAATGGCGTAGGCAAAAGTCCCAGTGGATGCGGCATCTATCGTTAGAACACCATCCACACTGTTAAAATTGATATCACTTGAACTACCAAATACATTATCATTATCAAACCCATCGCGCCAAACTACTTCAGGGTAAGGGCCTGGATTAGGATTTATTGGAATAGCATTTTCTGTATCTACAGTAGAATAGGGCGTTACCAATGAATAAACCAAACTATCTCCATCTTGGTCTGTTGCACTCACATCGACTTGAAACTCTAAATCAACACAGCCAAAAACCTCAGAAGGCGTGGTAAACTTAGGTGAAGAATTTTGGTAAACGATTGAAGGAATCTCGCAATAAGCCGTAAACCCTGATGAAATGCCTCCAGAATTTGGATCTTCACTAAAGATATTATTTAGGGAATATTGCCTGCAACACCTCTCCCAAGAAAGATAAAAACCTTGTTCGTCATTAAAAGATTGATATTCTAGAGTAATTGACCTTTTGTAGGTGATCACTCTATACTGAAGTAGATTATCATTACATGAAAGGTTATTCTCAATAGGTATATCAGAAGCAAGAGGTATTTGATAACTCCCCAGAAGTTCGTTGGTTGTTTTTGAAAATATACTCACCAAAACTTCTGAATCAATAGCCTGCTGTGCACCATTAATTTCATCAAAATATGTTGTCAGGATAATTTCATAGATATTATCATTGACATGCTCAACCCTTAAATCTCCTCCAACAAGATGGGATGCAGAAGAATGTGATGTAGTTAATGCACAACAAGCTAATAGCAATAATCTCAATGCTGATTTAAGCATATCTAATCACTTAAGGCTTGTATTTGTTATATACATCAAGTGCTTCTAGCATCTTCACTCTATTGCCGGCTGAAAAATTATCATTTTCAATTTCTGAAAGAACAAGCATACTTGCAGCATTATCTTTTAAATCTTCTTTTAGGTTTTCGAGATTCATTAGTTTGAAACTCTCTCCAGCTTTCTGATAATAATAGGCAAACTCACCCACACCAACAGCATTGTCTCCACCAAACATGCCTTCATAGCCATTGCCATCAGGTTTGTTTTGTGTTCTTCTGCCTGAATAGGCACAGACCTTGTCCCCTTCTACTCTTCTTAAATACATCGATGGACCAGGTTCAGACTTCAGATAGTAATCATCTTTATCAATAAAGTACTTGACGTCTTTATACTTGTACCTGTCTCGTTTTACCTGAAAATAACTACGGTCATCGTTGTGCTTTAGCACATTAGTTTTAATTACTTCACCGTTTTCGAGACCTAACTCATACTTGTATTTCTTTTGAGCGAATAATTGAATGTTAATTGCTGAAATTAAAAAAAATGAATAAACTAACTTTTTCATGAATACAGATTTTGATTGAAAGATTATTTATACCCATTATACCCCACTCCCAACTCATAAATTTTTTTAAAACCAGCTTCTTTGAGCTGTTTCATTGCTTTGGCACTTCTTCCCCCAGCAGCGCAATAGATTGCCAATGGCTTATTTTTATCCAGTTCAGTACTACATGTAGTTAAGAAATCTGCCGATTGAAAATCTATATTAACTGCGCCATTAATATAACCCCTGGAATATTCGGCTGGAGTTCGCACATCTACCAGTTGCACTTTATCATCTTTGATTAACTGATTAAATTCCTCTAAACCAAGCCGCCTGGCTACTGCCATCTCTTTAGTAGAATCAGCGTCATCCTGGGCTGGTTTTGTGGTACACGATAGAATTGTAAGTGCAATAAGTACTAGGTTCTTAATCATTATTTAGTTCATTTGATCCTGAGCACGCTGCTCCTGAATAACTCTATTACGTAAAGTTGACGAATATTGGCGAGCATCTTTATTACCATATGTAACATATGCCTTCTGGGCCCACTCCTGCGCCAAATCCATTTCGCCCAACACTTCATAGGCAATGGCGACATTGTAAGCTAATTTACCCGCTTCTTTATCTGCCGATCCACTAATTCCACTTTCCCACATATCTGCAGCTTCCTGCCATTTGCCTACATCCGCTAAGCGTGATCCTCTTTCCAGCTCCGGGGCTTTTTTAGATTTCCCAAAAAACGTACGTGATATCCTAATTGGCATCGGTGCAATTTTAAAGGCGTAATCCCTGCCAGCTTGTCGACCTAAGTATCGTGTGGCATCACCTTTTGAAATTAAAGCGGCTAGTGCCTCCTTTTTTGATGCTCCTGCTGCAGTCCAGGTATTGGTTTCTCTAATAAGCTGCTGATCTACAATGCTTCTAGCCGCTGGATCATATAATCGAATTCCAATACTTAAATTACCTACACCTTCAGCATAAAATTCATCCACTTCAACTTCTCGTTTATTCTCACCTTCGCCAACGGTTTTCTTTACTTTTCTTACTCCATCTGTAATGATAAAGTCAGAATCAAAGATTTCTAGTGCTACCAACGCTTCTGAAGAATACTGATCACACATCTGTTTTACTTTAACCCACGGAATCTGATCAGGAAATGCAGCTGTTATACTATTCCCATCCAATCTTTGTTCCGCAATCCGTGTAGAGAATCTTGGCGAATAGGATAATTGAGTTTGAAAGGCATTCATCATTTCTTGTGCTCCGGCTTTATCTTCTCCGGGTAATTCGCCAGTTAATACGCCTTCGAGTATATTTATCGCATCCTTCTCAAACTTGGACCGGTCTACTATCAGCAGGCTATTAATATAACTCGGAAAAGTAATTTCTGCTGGCCGCATGGAGTTCATGGTAACTGTACGGGTTCCTGAACATCCAAATCCAACAAAAATGGCAAATAGTAAGAATCTGGTAGGTTTCATAGGTATAGAGTATAATTAAAACATAAGTTACTAAAAATTATGATTCCCCCTATTTCAAAATCCAAGCCAAGTTCTTATTCTTTTTTGAATAAAATAGGCTTCTTTACGTTTCTAAGCTTTGAGATACTATACAATCATATTAATTTTTGCTATAAGCCTGTTTGCAGGCTGCAATAGTAACAAATACACTGTTGTGAAGCATGTGAAGCCTGTTAACTACAACAGGTCATATAATCGTAAAAAAGATAAACGTAAGAAACGCGTCAAGTATGTTCGGGTAAAGATTTTGAAAAAATCGGCAGAAGTTAAACCTGCCAAGGAGAAAAGTGTTAAAAAGAAGAAGTCAGTACAATCTGATTCATTAGCCACCGATGAACTAGCAGCGCCAGTAAATGAAACAGACAGCACAGGATCATTTTAATAATGCCATTGCACTTTGCAGAAATAAGCAGTTTGAAGAGGCTATCATACAATTCAATAAAGCCATTGATCTTCAGCCCAAACAAACTGATTTTTTGTATAACCGAGGCAAAGCTTATCTCAAACTTAGACAGTTATACGAAGCTCTAACCGACTTCAATGCTATTATTGAAATAGAACCTAACAACCCTTATTACTTAAGCGAACGAGCGGTTGTTTTCCATCTGAATGGTGATAATAAATCTGCGCTGGCGGATCTGGACCAAGCGGCAGAATTAGAGCCCAATAAACCTTACAGATATTCCAGCAGAGCGTATATTAAGGAAAAGGCTGGTGATATTAAGGGTGCCATCGCTGATTACGAACGCTGTATTCAACTGGATCCCCAAGATGCCATTGCCTATAATAACAAAGGACTTGCCGAAGAAAAATTAGGTTACATTGATAAGTCCAAAAAAAGCTTTAAAACTGCTGACGACCTGGACTCTAACAAAGATGTTAATCCAATTGCGGCAAGTGAAACAAAAGAAACCGCATCAGAAAATGATGGTAAAAGTACTTTTTCTGCCAAAGACTATATTACCACAATAAAATCTTTAGTAGCTGATAAAAGCGAAAGAGATTCTTTTGGAAAGTTTCTGAAAGGTCTATTTCAAAAGCATTGAAACCGCTACTAACAGTTGTACTTCCGGTATATAATGCAGGAAAAACCATTAGAAAAGCTATTTCCAGCATTTTAAACCAAACATTTAAGGAATTTGAGCTAATAATAATTAATGATGGAAGCACTGATGACACTCTAAGCGCCATTCGATCATTTAATGATGATAGAATCAGGCTATATAGTACGCCAAACCGAGGTGTAGCTAAGGCGGCCAATTTTGCCATGAAACTTGCTCAAACAAACTTAATAGCAAGAATGGATGCTGATGATGAGGCTTTGCTTGATCGGCTTCAACTTCAATATGGGTATTTACAGCACAATACGGATGTTGAAGTAGTTTCTGGATTAGTTCAATATGGAGGCAATCGATTGAAAAACCTAGGTTATGCCTTGCATGTGGATCGCATTAATGAGTTAATAACACATGAGCAGATGTTTAACAGAAGGTTTGAAGATTTGCCTGTTGCTAATCCATCTGTCATGTTCTGCAAGTCACTCATCGAGAAATTTGGTGGCTATAATGAAATGAATGTGCCCGAAGATTATGAGTTATTTTTACGATGGATGAGTATGGGCGTAAAGTTTTCTAAATTAAATCATAACTTACTGATTTGGAATGACTTAGAAACGAGAATCACAAGAACTCATTCAGATTATTCTGAAGCCAATTTTGATCAAACCAAGGCATTGTATCTGACAAACTATCTAAAAAACACCTACAAAACTATTCCTGAATTGTGGGTTTGGGGTGCCGGAAGAAAGGTAAACAGTAAAGTAAAATTGTTGCGAAACTTAGGATTAAGGATTACGCTGAATATCGATGTAAAACAGCAAGAAACCCGAGGTAACGTTATGCACTACTCACAAATTAAGTCACCCGGCAATTACATTATTCTATCCTATGTAAAGGACAGAAAAGGCAAGCAAGAGATTATCAACTACTTAAATAGTAGGGGTTTTGAAGAGGGTAAAAATTATTTTCTTATGAATTAAGACCTTTTATTAGTGCCTCAACATTTCTTTTCATTAATATCTGCAATGAGTCTACTTGTCTCAAATGTGCCGTTATTACAGTTCCATAAATTGAGGAAAGGAATAAATAAGAAAGCTCTTTGGTATCCCTTGTATTTTTTATTTCACTTAGAAATACTGCCTCTAGTAAGTACTTTTCAAGCATTTGTGGTAGTGATAATAATTCGTAATTATTAATATTTTCTACTGATGTAAAAAGTAATTGCCTTTCAATGGGCTTTAATGGAAAAGGTGCAGGAGGCCTGCTTAATGATGTAAGATAACTGACCAAACTAAGAATTAGCCCCGGATGTTTATCATATGCAACGGACATTGCATCAAATAGTGCCCTAACCCGCGCCAGCCCTTCCTTCTTTTTTTGAGTAATGTGTACGATATTTTCGAGGCACCAAACGCGTTGATAGTAAAGTAAAATATCCTCCTTTTGAGGAAAGTATTTGAAAAACGTGACTTTAGATATTTTAACTTTTTCGCAAATTTGATCAACATACAAATCCTTAAAGGCTTTTTTGCCTATTAATTCAAGCGTAGCCTTTAGTATTTGCACTTTTAAGACGGCAGATTTTTTTTCTCTAACTCCTACTTCCATGAGTAAAAACTTTACTCAGGTAAGTTATGCTTTTAAATGATAAAAGTATAACCAGTTTGGATAGAAAACTTACAGAGGGCAACTATTTGTTAATTTTTCACTATAGTGAATTCTACTCTTCTATTTAAGATTCTCGTTTGAGGGTTTTCATTATCTGCTATTGGTCTGCTACCGCCATAGCCTTTACCGCTTATGCGTTTTTTTGAAATTCCCTTTTTAACTAGATAGTCTTTTACGGCTTCTACTCTTTCTTTAGACAATTTTATGTTGTACTTCTCAATACCTCGATTATCTGTATGACCCTCAAGCCTGATTTCCACCTTTGGGTTATCTCGCATAAAATCTACCACCAAATTTAGTTCAGCAAAAGAGCTTTCTAAAAACTCAGCTCGGGATTGTTTAAACAATACATCTTTCAGATTTACAGTGGCACCAACATGAATGGGCTGTAAATAGAAATTCATTTCAAAGGACTTAATCTCATCACTCTGTAACTCAAGTGTTTCCTGATGACTGACATATCCAGGTGCATCTACCCTCACCCGATAATTTCCAATGGCTTCAATTTTTAATGCATAACTCCCCATGTGAGAATTAACTGAAGCAATGCTTTCATCATTCATTGATTTTAGAGTAATCTTAGTTTCTATGGCATTCTTATTTTCAGAATTATAAGTATTACCATAAAGGGTAATAAATCGGCTATCAAATACTGGTTTTTTCTCTTTGATAACTACAGGATCCACAACCTTCAATGTGTCAGTTTGTACTTCTTCCTGGTCGTCCAGATTAGGATCAATAAACGCTTTAATATCCCCGTAACCATCGCTGTCGGTGGTGGATGTGTACAAATACATAGGCACGTACATTCGTAAACCCAGCTCTCTTCCATCGCTGTTCAATAAAATCAACGGGAGTGGATCGGACCAATTAAGCCAGCTATCATCCAATCTCTCGGCAATATAAAAGTCTGTTCCAGTACCCGTGCCATTCGTAGCGAAATATAGCATTTTACTGTCATCAGAGAGTGAAGGTGAAAACTCCTGAAATTTGGTATTAATGGTACTTCCAAGGTTTTTGGGTTCAGACCAATTACCATTACCCTTATTAAAACATACGTAAATATCCTCACCGCCTTTAGTACCATAACTTTCAAGTGAAAAAACTGCCGTGCTTGCATCTGCAGTAATGTACCCACCATGAATCTTAGAAGAAGTTGTGAAGTATGGTATTGTATAGTTTTCCGGTATTGACCAACCACCGGTAGTCTTAATAGCTCTGGATATTCCAAAAGTTTTGGTGGTTCCACCTGATTGAGAATAGTGGTTATACAAGTATATTACATCACTGCCTCCTACAAATCCTAATACGCCATTCCAATTTGCATTATTAAGAGCTGTTGCATTTTGAGGAGTAGACCATTGGCCATCAGGCTGTATGAGACTGTACCAAATATCTCCGGGATCTGCTTCACCACCAACATTTTCAGGATGGTTGGCCCGTGTGAAATATAATGTTCTACCATCTGGCGATAACACAGGGTTTTGCTCGTCATAAATTGAGTTAACCTTGTCAAATATGTCTAAAGGCTGTGCAACTAAAGAGCCTGATACTAACACTAGCGATGAAAGCAGTATGCTTTTGAACATTACAGAGAAAATTCTGAGAGTTATAATTTTAAAATGAGTAAGGGTTTATCACTTGTATGAGACAATATCTTGGTTATACTTTTACTAAAAATACTTTCTACGATATTTCTTTTTCTTTTAAAGGCTACAAGCAGATCGGCATTTTCAGAGCGCATATATTCTAATAGCCCTTTACCAACATCATCGTATTCCCGGTTGGCAAATGAGATTTTGTTGTATTGAATGAAGCTTTTTAACTCTTTGGTAAATCGTTCATATTCAGCATCTTCATTGTCACTATTTACGTGCACAACGTTTATGCGTGCATCAAACATTGTGGCAAAAGAAATTACCTCTTGAATGGCCACCCTGTCTTCTTCCAAAAAATCTGAGCCGTATACTATTTTTTTAAATTTTGTGAATGATGCACCTGAAGGAATACATAACACGGGTTTTTTAACCTCTTCAATAACATCTTCGGTATTGCTACCAAAGTAAATCCCGGAACGCTTACTCACACCGGTTGTACCCATTACGATTAAGTCATATTTTTCACCTTGAGCAGTTTCATTCACTTTTTCTGTAAGTTCGCCCAGCTCCAAATAGAAATCACACTTCTCCAATCCATCCTTCACTGCGTCTTCGTTGATGGCATTGGTTAATTGTGTTAGTTTGTTTTTAGCCATTCCAAGTAACTCTTTGAATGACTTACCTTTGGCTGTAACTCCAATTACTTTATTAAAATCCTCTTCTGTAAAAACGTGCAGCAACGTCACCTTTGAATGGAATTTCTTACCAATTTCAACGGCAAATTCTATCGCATTCAACGATGTATCAGAAAAGTCTACCGGGCAAAGTATTTTATTCATTACTGCAAATATAAATTTAACGTTAACATAAACGTAATATCTCCATCATTCACTTACTTATCCATTGATTATTTTTTGAAGTAAACCGCCATAAAAGTTCTGCATCTTCACCGGCATAATCCACTCCTATTCGTTTACTGGCTTCAATTACAGTTTGATGACCAATTTCCTCTACCCATATCTGGTCACCGGTTAGATCAACCTTATCATGCTTAAGCGTTATGCCCAGAGCTTTGGTAAGCTTTCCTGGCCCTGAAGTTATTTTTTTCTTTAATTCGATACCTCCAGTTGGTTCTACCGCCCTAATTAACACACCTTCAGGAAACCCTTTTTCATTAGTTACAATATTGAATAAGCTGTGAATACCGTAACAAAGATACACATACGCTATACCTCCCTTTTCAAAGAGAGTGGACGTACGTTTTGTGTTTTTATAATTATAAGCATGGCAAGCTTTCTCTTTGTAAGAATAGGCCTCTGTTTCTACAATCACACCTGATTTAATTATTCCATCAATACTTACGCACAATTGCTTACCAATTAGTGCTTGTGCCACTTCTACGACATTGTCGGATAAATAAAATGACTTATTTAGTTTCAATCGATTGTAGTTAACAAAATTTTGACAATTTCGTATCGAAATTCGTAAGAACTAAAAACAAATTCAACCATGAGAAAAACATTAACAATTTTATTAGCAGTTATCACTTGCTATGCTACACAAGCACAAATAGAAATTCCTCAGCCTAGCCCTGCAGGTTCTGTTTATAGCAAAGTAGGCTTAACTGATGTGACTATTGATTACGCTAGGCCGAAAGTAAAAGGGCGTAAAATTTTCGGTGAAGGATCTGATTTTCTTCAACCATATGGTCAGGTTTGGCGATCAGGCGCCAATGCCGGGTCTATCTTAAAGCTAAGTACGGATGTAAAAATTGCAGGTACTGATGTAAAAGCAGGTGAATACCTGATTTTTACTGTTCCTGGTAAAGATGAATGGAAATTTATGCTTTATTCTGATGTATCATTAGGCGGGAATGTTGCTGCTTATGATAAAGAAAAAGAAGTACTTAGCACAACTGTGAAGCCAATGATGTTAAGCACACCTGTTGAAACTTTGACTTTCAATATCTCAGATATCAGCGAAGACAATGCTTCAGCAAACATCCAATTATCATGGGCCAACGTTTCCATTAAAGTACCTATGACTGTTGACTTTGATGAAACAGTGATGAAATCGATTGAAGCTAACACGAAGGTAAATCCGGGTAATTATGTAGCTGCTGCTAATTACTACCTAAATGCTGGAAAAGACTTAAATCAGGCATTAGAGTGGATGAATATGTATTTAGCTGTAGGTGAAAACTCTAAGCAATTCTGGCACCTACACACCAAAGCTCAAATTTTGGCTAAGATGGGCAATAAAAAAGAGGCAAAGGCTACTGCGGAAAAGTCTATTGAACTGGCAAAGGCATTCCCTAGTGGAGATTTTGGCTACGTTAAAAGAAATGAGGATTTAATAGCTTCTTTGAAGTAACCTAAGGTTTATGAAAATTGAAAGGCTGTCTGCTATGAAGTGGATGGCCTTTTTTCGTTTAACAACTTTTAACTTTTGCGTTAACATTCTTTAAGAAGATTCCGTGGGCTTCCCCTCCCAACCATCGTATTCTTGATTAAAAAAAAGAATATGAAAAAGATACTTTACTTACTAGCCCTCATTCCATTATTTACAAGCGCCCAAAATTTTAAAGGAAAAATCACTTATGAAGAGAATCGTAAACTAGATATTAAGCTTGATGGTGGCGGCATTGATGATGAAATTTTAAAACATCTTCCCAAAAACCAAACTGCTCAATTTGAATTACTTTTCAATCCCGAAGAAAGCTTATATAGATTAGATCAATCGAAAAAGGAAGATGAGCCGTCTGCTATTATCAATTCTCATGAAGCTCAAATTGAATTTAAAATTGATAATACGAATGCAGATAATGCTACTTATCACGATATTAAAAAAGAAAAAGTAGTTGAGAAGCGAGATTTTCTGGGACGTACCTTTTTAATTAAAGATCAGATTGAAAAACAGGCATGGAAAATAACCACTGATACAAAAGATATATTAGGTTATACCTGTCAAAAGGCTACATACACACAAGATAGCACTGAAATAACAGCGTGGTATACTACTCAAATACCATTGCCAATAGGGCCCTCTAAATATACTGGTTTGCCGGGTGCTGTGCTTGAAGTGAGTATAGATAACGGTGAGGTTACCTACACGGCTAATTCTCTTGACTTATCATCAGATTATTCAGATGAAATTATTGCGCCTAAAAAAGGCAAAGAAGTGTCCAGAGAAGAATTTAATACCATTAGAGATGAAAAACTCAAAGAAATGGAAGAAGAATTTGGTGGTGGTCATGGTGGAGGTACCAGAGTAATTATCCAGAAGCAGTAATAACATGCGATTATTATTAACTCTTTTTGGGGTATTATGCGCTGCAACAGTATTCTCACAAAATTCATCAAATATTACGGGCAAAGTAGTGGATGAATCTGGAGAACCGTTGCCGATGGCTAGTGTGGTGTTATTACAGGCCAAAGATTCAGTGATGCAATCATTCACTATAACTTCAACCAACGGTGCATTTGAATTGAAAAATGTTGCCAAGGGCAGTTATGTATTGCAGGCGGGTTTTGTGGGTTTTCAAACATTATCAGAACCACTGGATATTGATGGAGTTGAATCTGTTGACAAAGGAACACTAACTCTCAAAGAACAAACAGAAATACTTGAAGGTGTGCAAATAACTGCGGATAGAATACCGATTCTCTTTAAGGGAGACACTATTCAATACAATGCCGATGCCTTTAAAACGGGTCCCAATGCAACAGTAGAAGATTTGCTTCGAAAACTCCCCGGAATTGAGATAGATCAGAATGGTAATATTAAAGCACAAGGTGAAAAGGTGAACAAAATATTGGTAGATGGAAAGGAATTTTTTGGTGAAGACCCAAAAATAGCCACTAAAAACCTTCCTTCAGATGCATTAAAAAACGTTCAGGTTTTCGATAAAATGTCAGAGAACTCAGAATTTACAGGCATTGATGATGGTCAGCGGTCTAAAACCATTAACCTGTCTCTAAAAGATGATAAAAAGAAAGGTGTATTTGGTAAACTATCTATCGGCTATGGAACAGATGAGCGCCATAACTCAAAGGCCAGCATTAACAAGTTCAATAATAAATCACAGCTATCTTTTTTGGGTGGCATCAATAATATCAATGAACAAAATTTCTCCTTTGAGGACTACATCAACTTTTCAGGCGGAATTTCTAGCTTAATGAGCGGTGATGGGGAAATATCGATTGAGTCTGCAGACGGGGGTTTACTACAAGGTAATCAGGGTGTATCTACATCGTCAGCTGCTGGCATCAATTTTAATCATGAATTTTCTGATAAAACTGAACTCAGCTCTTCCTACTTTTTTAGTGGCATTGATAATGATTTAAGAAGTATTAGAACCCGGAATAATTTTCAGGAAACTGGCGCATTTACTTCTTATGACAGCATTGACAATCATAGTGAGGAGTATAATCATCGTTTAAATTTGAAATTAGAACATACCATTTCTGAAGGGCAGGATATCAAATGGGATGCTTCTTTAAATACCAATCGGGGAATGAACAATGGTTCGCAGCTTTCAGGAGCATTTTTAGATTCCAACACTCCTATCAACAGGTCATCCTTTAATAATACTTCTGATTTCGATGCCTTACGTTGGAACACAGGTGTATTGTATCGCAAGAAATTGCATGAAAATGGAAGAAACTTATCAGCAGGAATTAAAATTGGTAGTTCTTTAGCAAATGACGATCGATTGATAAGAACAAACACCTCTTTGTTTGACAATTCAAGCGAAACAAATGAGCAAACAAACCAATTACAACAAACTGAAAATGAGCAGCTTGATTATGATTTGAATTTCACTTTTTCTGAACCACTGGGTAAAAAGAAGTATGTGACCTTTAACTACAATCGAAAGAACTTTGATACTGATAATACATCCTTATTTTTTGATAGGGACAATAGCAACCAACTTGTTTTCAACTCACTTTTAAGCAATAGTTACAACAGAGATTTCTATTACGATCGTTTTGGCCTGAGCCTTTTGATAAGCTCAGAAAAAACAACTTTTACAATTGGTAATAACGTACAGACTTCGGTATTAAAAGGTGATTTAGCATCTGATAACCTTACAATAAAAAAGGATTTTCTGAATTACTTGCCATCGTTAAGTATGAGGCATGAGTTTGATAATTCAAAAAGCTTACGAATAAACTACACTACATCGGTAAATCAACCAACAGTGAATCAGTTAAGCCCTATTGTGAATAATACAGATCCGGTGAGAACGTATGCGGGTAACCCCGATTTAAAAACAGAGTACATTCACGATGCTTCCATTGGTTTTAACCTGTTTGATAATTTTAGTTTCACCAACTTCTTTTCAAGAATTAGCAGTCGTTTAACCACCGATAAAATTACTAACGGAGTATTATTTGATGATAACTTAAGACAGGTAATTACACCAACCAACATTAATGAAGACTGGCTCCTGGATGCATACCTATCATTTGGCACGTCAATTAAACCACTTGGTGTTAAGTTTCACACAGCATACAATAGCACGTTTAATAAAACACAGCTATTCAATAACGGCTCAAAGAATGATGTCGAGAGGTTGAATCATGCATTTGATCTAAGAGTAGAAAATCGTAAGAAAAATGCCGTTGATGTGCAAACAGGCTATAAAATTGAATGGAATACTACTCAGTTTAGAGGTGTTTCTGAGTTAAACCAGAATTATAAAAGACATATTACCTACACTGATTTAACAATCGATTTTCTGAAAACCTGGAAACTTACTTCATCTTTCGACTATATGATTTACGAAGGAGATGCATTTACTAGCGACTTAGAATTTCCATTATTAAGAGCATCGATTTCCAAGAATTTCCTTAAAAACAAAAGAGGCGAATTGTCACTGTCTGTTTTTGATATACTCGATAGAAATACGGGAATTCAACGAAACAGCAGCTTCAATTTTGTTGAGGATAGCCGCCAGAATACCGTGAGCAGATTTGTTATGCTCAGTTTCACCTACTCATTATCAGCTTTTGGCGACAAAAGTGGAATAGTGATTAAAGAAGGTGGCGGCAGATAATTATTAGTTTAGGTTACTTGTTCGTGGGCATCAGCTGCTGTAAAAGGTAGCTGATTACCACAACGAGTAAACACCCAAAAGCATTATACCATAAAAACCCCATGGTAAACAAGCCAGCAGCATCATTAATGTTCAAATAATGAACGATGCCAATTATCACCTGACTAACAATTGCAGCTATAAAAACTGCATCGGCTTTCACTGATTTTACAAAAAATGCTACAATGAATATACCCAACACAATTGGGTAAAATAGTGAACCAATGAGGTTAACTGCTTGTATTAGGTTTTCGAACAAAGAGAGATAGCTGGCAAAAATGATCGCTATAATGCCCCAAACAAGGGTGAATAATTTGGATGATCTCAAGTATTGAGAATCGCTTAAATTTTGTTTGATTTTTCGTTTATAAAAATCGATCGTAGTTGTAGAACCTAGGGCATTTAATTCTGACGATGTAGAAGACATTGCAGCAGAAAAGATTACAGCAAACAACAAGCCCACAATTCCAATGGGCAAATTATTCATCACAAAATTCATAAAGATGTAATCTTTATCATTGGTTTCTGCATCAGGTAAAGTTTCAGCGATTACCTTTTTGGCCTCATTTCTAACCTCATCAGATTTAGATTGCAATGAATTGAGCTTTTCAGCCGATTGATCAATTGCGGCCTCTTCATCAGACTGTATGGCCACTACCAACTCATCCAATGCTTGCCGTTTTTCACTGAAAACAGTTTCATATTCCTTTTCTACTTTATTGAACTTGCTTGCATTTTCAGAAGCCTGCATCTCATTTTTAATGGTGTCATTAAAAAATACAGGAGGCTGATTAAATTGATAAAAAACAAAAACCATTGCACCAATAAAGAGAATGATG